>JAABSQ010000479.1 GCA_011390315.1 Desulfobacteraceae bacterium | reverse complement strand
GTTCGTTCTGAACCGGATCGACGAGTGCAACTCCCTGGACGACCTTTTGCGGGTATTCGGAACCCTCTGCTGGAATTTATCCCAGACCACCGGCCGAAAGGATATTCCGCCCATCCATCTCACCTACTCCACCCACATGTTGTCCTCCTCAGAGGGAAGAGCTCAGAGCTCCAACCCCTTTCTCCCGCTTCTGGAAAACCAGAGGGAGCAGCTTAAGCGGGCCATCGGCCGAACCCCCATGCGGCGTCTGGACCACCTGGCCACCTATGTGGAAAACCAGGGCGAGCGGCTCATCCACTATATGGAGGCGCTTCTGGCCTACCGCAAGTCGGCCCGGACGTACCGGGTGCGGCTGACCATCCTCGGCCTGATCGTGAGCCTGGTCTGCGGGGCGGCCACGGCCGGAATCATGTTATCCGCCGGCATTCCCGGGCTTGAACTGCTGGGAGGGGCGGGGGCCGCCGTGGCCGCCGGAATCATGGTACTCTGGACGACCACCCTGCAGGGCATTCTGGAACGTAAACGCCACCAGAAACAGCTGGAAGATCTGGACAATCTCACCGACCTGGAAGAACAGACCCAGAAAGACACCTGGATGGCCATCCGCGATATCGTACACAAGCACCTGAGAAAAAGCGAGGGCAAGTACTCCCTGTTCGAGCTCAAACGAGATCTCAACCTGGTTCGAAGAACCCATGAGGACGCGACCCGGGAGATTCGGGAGGCGCTCAGCGATCTGGCCAATCTTTCGGAAGTCGAATTTCAGGATATCGTCACCCCCATTCTTTCCGCCAACCGCCAACCCGACCGGCTCACCGTCGATTTTAACGGGAATGAGGCCTTGCGGTATTTTCGGTATATGTATTAAAATCTGCGATGACGCAGAAGATGGTGCTGCTTTTTAAAAATCCGACCGAGCGGCTTTGGGCCGGATTCTGTAATCTCCTACTTTGAGGCGGTAGGCGGGTTCAAAGCTTGTCAATTTTTTGATATTTGGAACATCAGGAAAGTTTCTCAATCCTAAAACCGTTGAATGAATCTTGTCTTTAATTTCATAATCAATTTTCTTTAAATCTCTGATAGCGCTTTTGCGAATGTTAATTTTCATTTTTCAAATATTCGTCAAACGTGACAGAATCTTCATTTCTTGTGGCTTTCAATAATTTCAAATCATCCATATCTTCTTTCGATACAATTTCAAGCCCTTCATCTTTGAAGTGTTCTAAAAGCCCTTCTTTGGTCAAATTCGCATGATAGTCGGTTTCATTGCCATAGAGGGCACTGTATTCGCGTAGTTTAGCGAGTGCGCCAAATTCGCTGCGTGAATAGAAGCGGACTTGGGCTTCCTGATTTCTATCCAGTGCAAGAAAAGCCTTCTCCAGCTCACCCGCAAGATCTGCTATCGACCATGCTCGGAAATCTGCCTGATTTTTTTTGCACCGGCAACAAATCAGTGAACCATCGGATTTGGCAATTACAACATCATCTATCAGATAGGTCGTCGAATCTATTTCAAGCCATTGAAATCCGGGATCGGACAGAACGGTTAATGCCCAATCGAAAGCAATCAAGGTCTGATAAATATCGCCACGGTTGGAGCCGCTATCAGCATTCGGATTCCAGACTTTCTCAGCCTTTCCATTACGGGCCGCTGTGCGGCGAAAGCGGATTACGCCCTTTTGTTCAGCCCGAGCATTGGTTCCAAAGATCCAAAAAACACACAACAGGGCCAGAAAAAAGCCGATAAAGGTCCGACGGGATTTCCTCCATCAATCCATGGCTACATCCTTTTTAGGTATTGTATGGAATTCCACACAAAGAGCCGTATTTGGGAGATGCCCCCACTATGCAACGCCACCGCATCTTTGATAATCCGGGCAGTCTTGGCAGGCATTCAACCGAGTGAGTCTGGGGCGGCGGATGCGGTCGCCCCTTCCGGCGTCGTCCGGATAAGAAGACCCCGGTCTTGCAAAGACGGAAAAGTCTCCACAGGTGCCGGGGTGATCAGGATAATTTTCGCGTATTTCCGGTCCGCCTTGTCGGCGTCAGCCGTATCGGCGGTCCTCTTCCGGTTGCCGCCCATTCATTTCGCAGGCTCGCTGATCATATTCCACAAGGCGAGGCCTATCGGTTCGGCCAGAATTTCATCGGCTTTCGCCAATAGATCTTTCAGATACGGCATTTCCAGGTGCGCATCCAGATCTTTCTTGCTGATCCAGTTTTCGTAAAGCATGAAAACGGAAGGATCGTCGGCAGATCGGTGCAGGTCGTAGTTGATGCAGCCGGGTTCAGCCCGGGTCGGCGCGATTAAAGCTTCAATCGCGGCCTTGACCGTCTTTTCCATGCCGGGTTTCGATTTGAATGTCGCGACCACGGTGACCTTTTCCTGAGCCATGAGCGAACTCCTTTGGTTGGGTGGTTTATCCTTCTGCGCTGGTCGGATCGATCATTCGTTTGACTTCCGAGATTTTGTTCGCCGGAAAACCGCCTTCCTTCGCATGGTTTTCGATCAATTCCTTGTTGGGCGCGATGTAGACGCAATAGATCTTGTCATCGGTGACAAAGCTTTCCACCCACTGGATCTGGGTTCCCAATGCGTCCAGCACCTGGCAGGATTTTTGTGAAATGCCCTGGATCTGGTCATCCCCCAGATCGCCGGCACCCGGCAACTCGCGTTCGATGATGTACTTCGGCATGTGATTTCTCCTTTGAATTGATGTTTCGGGTTTGAAAGTTATGCTCCCGGGTGAAGGTCGGGTTTCCGGATAGATCGGGAGTATAATATCTCCCTTCGGTAATAAACCAGAGAGATATGATAGTAAAGGACTGATTTTTTTCCCCGTACCGGCCGATAGCGTCGGGCTGCCCGAGGTTCACCGGTAACACATTTGTATTGAAGCCTTGGCCAGATAATCTCGCGTCCCTTTTCGCAGCGCCTCCATGGCAACCGCTTCCTCGTTCAGGCCGGTAAACACGATCACCGCCGCGGCCGGAATCCCCGGACAGAGCCGGGAGAGGCTCTCCAGCCCCGTTCTGTCGGGCAGGATCAGAACCAGCAAAACCACGTCATAGGCGCCCTCTTCCAAGGTCGCCCGTCCGTTCGCCAGGCGATCGAATACCACACCCGGAACCCGCTTGGGCCCGCGCCAGGGCCTCGGAGGCATGGACCGGCTCACGTTTGATTTTCACGGCAATGAGGCGTTGCGGTATTGCCGGTATATGTATTGATCCGCTCAGAGGCGCATACATGGCTCTTTCAACGGCGTCGAACAGGCCTTTGCATCAGTACCCGATCAGTCGGAAATCCGAAAATAGGATCGGATAAACGGCGATCGTCCCGAAAAGAGCGAATCCGATGAGAACCGTCAGGCAGAGGCGATGCTGCATTTGCGGAATCACCTCCGTCAAAGAATCGATCTCCTTGAAACGGTTCAGAAGGCCGATCCCCATTCCGGCGATGCCGCCGATAAACAGCGAAACATACAGGGGATAACCGATATATCCGTATTCCCGCTGAAGCAGGCAGAAGGGACAATGATGGGTGGGGAGCTGATAGATGTAAACCGAAATGAAAGATAGAATCGAGATCAGGGCGAGAATAAAAAACCACCCGCTCATCACCGCAAGGACGCCTGCCCCTCTTCCGGTTCGATAAAACCAGAGAGCCATCCCGACTACCCCCACGAGACTCGCAAAAAAGACCATCATAGTTCCAACCGGGGGTAAATGGGCCAAATCTCCGGCCAGTGTCTGACGGTCGGTGCTGAACAGCGTACCGCAGCAGGAAGTGATGACATTCGGGTCCAGGTGCATCCAGTAGCCGAGTTGGAGCCCGATTTCCATAACCGACAAGGCGGCGATGATCAACACAGCGGTATATTTTACCCGTATCAGGGGATAATCCGGGGCCCGGGTATCCGCATGGTTGATCAGGACCCAGAGGCCGCACAGAACCGCATTCAGGATCTTCAGGATCAGGGCGGGGTACCCGTATGCATTGACGGTAAGCGTGCCGGCGGCGCACATGGCCCCGACGAACAGGTCGTGCAGGTGGTCGGCGGTATGGACGAACATGAAAAGCGACAAAAATTCGAACATCATCACCCAGCCGAGGAGCGCCGATGCCAGATAGGTTTTCCGTTCCATTGCGAGCTGACGTTCGCTGCCGCTGGTGAGATTCCAATTCGGAAGAATGGCGATACCGAGCCGGGCGCCGTATCCGGCCGCAATACAGGCGAGGATACCGCCGACGATCAGAGCCAGCACCGCCGGATTCATCCACACGGCAGGTTCGCCTCCATCTTTTCCTCGACGATTCGCCCGTCGCGCAGGCGAATCACTCGATGCACCCCCTTCCATTCAACCACCAGGGGATCATGGCTGCCGATGAGAACCGTTTTTCCGCTCTCGACCAGACCGGTCATGATCTTTAGAAACGCCCCGGCCAGATCGGTGTCCAGATGAGCGGTGGGTTCATCGGCGATGATCGTTTCCGGATGATTGATGAGGGCTCTGGCGATGGCCACCCGCTGCTGTTCACCCCCGGACAGCCACTCCACCGGGGATCGGGCTTTGTCCTCTATTTGAACACTCTCGAGCAATTTCAACGCCCGCTTTTTGAGATCCCGATGAACCGGCCCTGAAGGATAGGCCGGAAGCATCACATTTTCCAATACCGTAATGCCGCGGATAAGGTGGTAGTCCTGGAAAATAAATCCGAACCGGTTGCGGCGAAGATCCGATAAAAACCGTTCGGAAAGGCTCGTGATCTCAAGATCGCCGATGCGAATCCGGCCGGTGGTGGGCCGGGCCATGCCCCCGATGATGGAAAGCAGGGTGGTTTTCCCCGAACCGCTGGGACCGGCGAACACGGTCATACGGCCGAGCGGAAGCGACAGGGTGATCCCCTCCAGGGCCATGAAGGCATTCGGTTTTCCCGCGTGAAAGGTCTTTGAAATATCTGTCAGCTCGATCATGCCGCTCTCACCTCATTACCGACACCGGATCGGTGACGGCGGCTTTCCATGCGGGGATCAGGGTCACGAATCCGAAAGGAACGACGGTGAGAAAAAACAGAGCCCCGATCTCGTAGGGGTTCGGATCGGGATACAGATGGAGCTCGGGATAGAGCACGGCCCATCCCTTGAGGGCATGGGCGAACAGTGGAGCCGAGGCCAGGAATACGTGGAAGTAGGCCCCGATCATTCCAAGAAAAAAGGCGGTCAAAGAGACGACCCCGCCTTCCCACCATTTCAGAATAAGGATGTCCGAAACATCCCACCCTACCGCCCGAAGCACCCCGATTTCCCCCCGTTCCTCCGCGCTCAGCCCCACCGCACGGTCCCAGGCGAAAATGAAAAAGGCGAGCACCGACCCGGCGAGCAGGACCACCACATAACCGCTTCGCCAGTCGAAAACCGCCGCATAGGTTCTCAGGATTTCCGATTTGAGGATGGGCCGGGTTTCCGGAAACAGGCGGACCACCTTTTCAGCAATAGTGGCGCACTCCCGCGGGTTTCGGATCTCCACGGCCAGATCGGCGGCATATCCTTCGGGAACGCCGGTAATGTCGCGAAAGGTGGATGCGGACATGAGAATCAGATCGGCCGCCGCCAAATCGACCCCGGAGTCGAGGGTTTCGACGATCTTCAGCAGGTGGGCCCGGCCGTCGAACCCGACCAGATAAAGGCGATCCTCGGCGATCCCGCTCCAGGAGCGGACCACTCCGGCCCCGACGATGACCTGGTCCGGCCCGTATTCAAAATCCGGTGCGGCCATCAGGGTGTAATTGGCGCCGGAGGCCGGATGGAAATGGTATCCCCAGAGCCGCGGCCGGACCGTTCGGACGCCTCGAATCTTTTGAATGGGTTCGATATACTGCAGCGGAATGAAATCATGCCGGCCGGCGATGATCCGCTGGACCGTCATTTCAGGTCCATCGGTCAGCACATCGACCGCGGTTTTTCGAACCGCGCCTGCAAACAGCATCACCGAACCGAGCAAAAACACGATGAGGGTATAGACGACCAGCAGCGACAGATGCTTCCCCTTTCTTCTCAGGAGAGAAGACAAGGTGAAATCAAGGAAGTATTTTTGCCGTTGAATCCACTTCATGGCGGGAGACGGTCTTCAGGTGAATAGGTGGACGCACATGGGATTCGGATGGAAAATGGGGCAGCGACAAGGGGTGATCCTGAAATGGGGCATGAAGATCGGCCTGGGACCAGTGGCGGGTGTAGCGGGCTTCGGTAAAAAGGCAGAGGTCGGTCAGGCCCAGTCGGCCGACCAGCCGCCGCGCATTCATTATCTGCTGTTGGTGTTTCTTTTGGTGGATTGCCGAATACCCGTTCGCCGCCAGAGCGAGCAGGATGATGCATCCGGCCAGAAAGAGCAGCCAGGCATCCGATTTTCGCAAAGCAAACGCCATCTCCGCCGAATCAATCCAGGGATTCGATCAGCTTGGAATCGATTTCTTCGAAAGTGACCGTTTTTTTGCCGCCGTGATCCTTGGAAAAGACCTCCGCGTCCGATATATTTTTTAGGGGGATCAGTTCGTGACCCATGGGGCCGTACACATCGCTGCCGACCACAAAAAAGGCCTCTTTTGCATCGATCCATTCAAGTTCATAATATGAGGTGACATAGACGGCGCGAATATCCTCCCGGTTTTTTCCGGGCGCATACCGGTCGATATCAAAATAATACTTGAACAGGTCCTTGGCGCCGTCGAAGAAAACCGCCTTTCCGTCTTGAAAAATAATTTCCGCGATCCAGTCCGGATATTTGGCCACGAACATGCCGCAGACCGGACACTTGTCCGTTTTCTCGGGAAGCACCGGTTTGGCCTCTTCCGCGTGCGGAGCCGGCATCGCCGTAAACAGTGCCGTCAAAAAGATCATACCGATAAGGTACCGCCTCATTTTTTATGGGCCTCCGGTTCTCCCTGGGATTTCATCCGCATCATCTGTCTCTTTTTGCGGATCATCTGTACATCTTGATACATATCCTCGAACGCCGCCTTCATGGCATCCTCAAAAGGGGCCGGTTTGCCTCCGTGTTCTTTCATAAAGGCATCCGCATCCGCTTTGGATTCGAATGCCCATTTGGCCCTCGCCGTCATCACTCCCATTTTATCTCCGCCGATCACCCAGCAGGCCTTTTCAGCATCGATCAGCTTCCGGGTGTCATAGGCCCCTACCTGAATCTCAGTCGGCGATTTATCGATGTTGAGGACCATCTCCATGGCCGCGCAATGGATCGAACAGGCGCCGATACTCGATCCGTCATCATAGGTGACCAGCATTCGGGAATGAGCGAATTTGGCGCGATCCATCCCGCACAGCGGACAGGCGGGGTGCTTCTGAACATCGACAGGCGGATCGGCGGCACCGCAAGGAAGCGACCAATAGACAAGCAGAAAGCTCAAGAGAATGGTTTTCGATCGCATCAGGAATTTCATCTCTTATCTCCTATTTTATGGGATACAAAGATATCGATCAAAAGCTTCTTTTTTATACCGCCGTATATTACCTGAATACGACCTTTTAGACAAGTCCCGGTTTGCCGATCTGCGCTCTACTCCAACTGTTCCATGAGGACCGGATTCCGGGTGGTTTTTCCTCCAGCCCGACCGACGCCATAAAAAAACGGGGGCCGCGCGAACACAGCCCCCATCTTAAACCGGTCGAATGATCTGCTGCTGTTTAAGGTGCGCCGGGTCTGGGGAATCGGGGATGGTAAGGTTCCTTTTCTTTTTCAGACATTTCTTTCATCTTCCTGTCACAGCATTTGAGTTCATCTCCGCGGCCGGCCTCCATCAGGTAGACGATCTTCTGACATTCATCACATTTGTAAACTTTGTCTTTGTCTTCCGCCATTATCCCACCTCCTTTCCGCTAAACCTGTGCCGAATTCTATTCGAATAAAAACGTAGCGAATCCGGCCCGGTAATCCAATACGCCCTTACCCTTATTTTGGATCGGATTTCTATGTATTCGGTCGCGAAGAGAACGAATGGACCGAAAAGAATCGAATCTATTTGATCCGGTACAGCAGCAGCACACCGGTTCCACCGCCGGTTTCGAGGGGAATGCAGGTGAGATCATACACCCCGCCCCACAAAGAACGGCGGTTCAAAACCCGGGTGGTGCCGGTGTGCAGGGCCACGGTGAGTCGGCCGGAAATAGCATCCGGAAAAAACTCGCATACCCGCCGGCCGGGTTCGAGGGGGTCGCTTTCCATCGGCAGGCGCCGGGCCGCTCGGTTGGCCAGAATGATTTTCTGGCTCCCGTCGATGCCTCCGCTGATGCCGATCACCGGCAGGGGCAGCTGGTCCAGGACCATTCGGGAAAGAACCGCTTCCTCGTCGGGTCGGTTTCGGGGTTCGGCCGATTCGATGAGCCGTTTTTCCAGGTGCCGAATCACCGCATCCTGGTCCTGAACCGATTTCAACAACCGTTTGTTCTCCTGAATCAGCGCATGCCGGGCCAGGGTGTGCCGGATTTCCCATTTCAGCTTTTCATCATACCAGGGCCGAAGAAAAAACTTATCGATATGCCCCTGCTGAACCAGCCGGCCGGCCAGATCGGCCTCGGCATAGCGGATCAAAACCGCCCGAAGGGTGCCGGGAAATTCAGCGGCGACCCGCTTTAAGAATAGATTTTCCCCGCCGCCCGGAAGCCGCTGGCTGCTGATCACCAGTTGAACATCATGCCGCCGAAGCAGCCGAATCGCTTCCATGGGGTCGGATACAGCGAGAAAACGAAATTTTTCCGGTTCAAACAGCCGCTCCAGGGCGGACAGCATCTCCTTCTCGTCCCCCACGCACAAGACCGTCGGGGATTCCACATCCACTTGAATCTGGGCATCCATCTGGGTTGTCTCCTGCCGATTGGCGCTTGCAATCGTCTTCATGACGAAATACCTCTAAAATATGGCAGGAAACAGAATGCCGGTTCAATGGGGTGAGCACGAAAAAATAGAGTAGGAAAAAGCGACTTCGGGGTGGGCGCCCCGGACCTTCATTCGCCGGAGGCGGAAAAGGCCCGGGGCAGTTTTGAAAAAAACATGAGGGGCTTTACAGGTGATCGCGCCCAAGCGCTGCAAAAGAGCAGGAAATGGTCAGCGCTTTTGAATGCCTCGGGAAAAAATCTCAAAAGCGACTTTAAGCGTATCCTTGAGGTAATCCTTTTTGCCGTCGAGAATTTTCTTGCTCGATTCCCAGAGAATCACCCCGGAAAAGAGGGCCCAGAAGATGTCGGCGATGGCCACCGGATGCTGCTGAATAAACACGCCCTGATCGATCCCTTCCTGAAAGATGCTGGCCATGGTTCCCAGGGACTTGCGGGAAAGGGTCTCGATCTCCGCGAGCAGATCATCGGACAGGTTCTTCAAGGTTTCACTGGATTGGAGGTGAAACATATTGATAATAATGAGCGGATCAAACTCGTACACATCGAACATGGCCTCGGTGAGGGCCTCGATTTTCTGCTCGGGGTTCAATTCTTTGTTGCCGATCACGTGTTCGAGTCTTATGATCAGGTATTGAAGTATCCGCAAGGAAAGAGAGGCATAGAGCTCATCTTTGTTTTTAAAATAGAGATACAGGGTGCCAGGGCTCAACTCCGCCTCTTTGGCGATGTCCTCCATGGTGGCTTTGCTGAACCCTTTATCGGAAAACACCCTTTTGGCGGCAACGATGATCTGCTGACGTCGTCTCTCCCGCTCCCGTTCTTTTCTTTCACGTATTCCCATCTGACTCCGACCTTCTGAAGATTATTTATTTGAAAAGTGTTCGTATAATTTATGTCCAGTATTTAGTCAAGACAATATAGGCACTTTTTGTTGCATGGCAAACCGGATCAGGAAAAAAAGCAGGTTTGCCGCTCCCCCGATTTCCGGCCCCACCGTCGATTTTCGCCTTTTCCTTGCATATTCAGCAAAGTTGCTTGACGATATGTCTCCCGAATTGTACATTCATCTATAGGTAATATGCACATTTTTTCGGGCTTTCAGCAAGGACGGCGAGAATGCAAAATAAGATGGTAAATAGTGCGGGTTTTTGGGCTCTTCTGACGATCGCGGCCGCCCTTGCGGCGGCTCTTCTAATGACGGGCTGCGCCGCCACCGGGGAAACGGAAAAGACCTCGCCTGCCGATACCGCGGTGGTTCAACCGGAACAACTCGGGTGCGGGGAATGGGTGCGCCGCAATGTGGAAAACGGCTATGTCCTGGGCAAGGGAGACACCACGATATTGGTGGTTGCCGGAATCGGAAGCGAGGAACCGGCGGCCGCCACCCTGGCCCGGGAATTGAGAACGGCTCTGGAAAACAAGCCGATCCCGGACCGGGAGGTGATCCTGGCAATCCATGAAGAAGAGGATATCCGCCGGGCTTTTACCGAAGAGACCGATCACCCCCGTGCCGCAGCACTCATGCGGCTGGTCGAGGAGTGTCGGCCCGAGCGGATCATCAGCCTGAGACAGCTCTTTCTGGAAGGCTTTGATCCCGACGGTCCGAAAGAAGCTTATCAAATCGCCCGAATGATGTCCGATTACACCTACCCCGATGCGATGGTAACGGATCTGCCCACCTCCCCCGGGTCTCTGGGCAGCTTCGGTGAAATCGAAGGGATACCGGTGATCACGGTTGCAATATCCTCTCGAAATGCCGGCGCCGGCGGCGAGTATCTCTGGCAGCGGTTCGGGTATCCCCTGACGGCGGCGATCCGGTATCCGGATGTACCCGACGACATGCCGATCCACGCCCGCATCGAACGGGGAATCGGATACCTCAACGCCGGAGACGTCGACAATGCCGTTCGAACCTTCAAGGCCCTCAGGGTGCGCGACCCCGGCCGGGTGGAAGTGGCCGAATACCTGTTTCAGGCGCACCTGCAGGCGGCCCGGCAGGCCCGGCGGTCCGGAGACCTGAGAACGGCCCGGCATCACAATCGGCAGGCGTTGAAAATCCGTCCGGACTGCCGGGTGTGCAAAGACCTGAGAGAAGAGATCACCCTGGCCGAGAAACCGGACGAGGAAGCGCCCGATCAACAGGAGATCGACACTCCGGAACCGGAACCGCCGGTCGAGCCGACCGCCGATGCCCCGCCGGCGAACCCCGAACCCGCGGAAGAAGGACCGCCGCCGCCGGATCCGGAAAGGGTTGCGCCGCCGAGGCCCGATCCGGAGCTGGCCGAGGCCCTGCTCACCGAGGCAAAATCCCGGTTTGAAGCCGGAGAATACGCCAAGGCCCAGGAGATATTGAAATCCGCTCTGGATGCGGACCCCGACTGTACAGCCTGCCGGGAATATCTCAACCGGGCCCGGGAATCGGCGGCCGCCCTTCAGGCCGGTCTCGCCCATCTGGAGGCATCGGCCTATCAACCGGCCATTGTTCAGTTCACCTGGATTCGGGACTACAATCCCGGGGATGCGAACCTGATTCCCCATTTGGTGGCCGCCTATTCCGGCTTCGGCAACCAACTCTTCCTCCGGGGAGACTATGAAAAAGCCGGAGAACAATTTGAAAAAGCCCTGGCGGTGGATAAAGCCTGCCGGGCCTGCATGGCCGGTTTCGACCAAAGCCTGGAAGCGGACATGTCCATGAAAAACGGCGCCTACCTGTTTGAACAGGGGGAGTATGAGCAGGCCGTTCCCAAGTACGCCGATGTGCTTCGGCTGAATCCCGAAGACCCAACGGCCCGGCAGCAACTGGTTACGGCCTATCGGTCCTGGGGGGAAAAATTGTGTGAGGGAGAAGACTGGACCGAGGGAATCGCCCGTTTTGAGTCGGCCCTGACGGCCGACCCGGATTGTCTCGAATGTAAAAATCGGCTCAGAGACTGTGTGGGGGCCTTCAACACCCGCCAGTACCAGACGGCCAAGGACCTGGTGGTGAAACAGCGATTGGGCGACGCCCTGGCGGAACTGACCCGGGTGCCCTTCAAATACCGGAGCAGAGAGGTTACGGAATTGATCGAGCGGTTGGAACCTTTTGCAAACCCCTAAGGGTTTTTGAAAAGTCGAAAACCCGCTACCGGTTCATGACCTCGCAAATAAAGGGCCAGAGATTGGAGCAGAATACGGTATCGGGCCGGCGCATGGGGCTGCCGGGAAAATGGATCTGCATGAACCGGGAAAGATCATTCATATCATAGGTGATGGTGAAATCCCGCCGGACGTTTTCCAGGTCGCTCTCCATGGCGTCGACGGTCTGATACCGGACCCGTTTGTCTTTTTCCAGGGCCTTCATCACGATTCGTTCGATCTCCTCCGGAATATCCGGCGCCACCGATCCTAGGGGCGGTATCTTCATCTTGGGAAGGACATTGATGGCTTCCACCGGGTTCCGGAACTGGTAAACCCGCCTGCCCGAAAGAATTTCATAGAAGATGATCCCCACCGCATAAATATCGGCCCGGTGGTCTACGGTTTCTCCATTCATGGCCTGCTCGGGTGAGAGATAACAGAGCTTGCCCATGATGGCGCCGGTCTGGGTCAGGCCCGCATCGAACCCGGCTTTGGCGATTCCGAAATCGCTGATTTTGACCTCTCCCTGAAAAGAGACCAGCACATTCTGGGGGCTCACGTCGCGATGGATGATATGGAGGGGACGTCCGGTGAGATCATCCCGTTTATTGTGAGAATAGGCCAGCCCCCGGCAGATCTGGGTGATAATGTAGACCGCCTGCTCCAGGGCCATCCCCCGTTTCATCACCTTCATGATTTCGGCCAGGTTTTTCCCTCGAATGTATTCCATCACGATGATGTAATCCTCTTCGAACTTGCCGAAGTCATTGGTGGCCACGATATTGGGGTGGTGCAGCAGGGCGGCGAGTCGAGCCTCCTGAATGAAGCGGTCGGTGAACTCTTCCTCCTCGGCCAGGTGGGGCAGGATCTTCTTCAGAGCCACCACCTTTCTGAAGCCGCCTTCCCGAATCTTTTCGGCGATGAACAGCTCGGCCATTCCGCCCCGGCCGATATTGTCCCGAAGAACATAGGCGCCGATCCGCCGCTCGGATCGGGCGGACAGGCGGGCTTCCCGAGCCTTCTGCTCGGCCTGGTGGAGCATGCAGACCGCGGTCCAGAAAACCATTTTTTCCCGGGAGCGCTTCTCCTTTTGGAACAGCCCGTATGCGATCAGGGCCACAACAAACCGGGTCATTTTTTTCTTTTCGCTCATCCGCACCGCCAGATTGAGGCCGGTCCCCATGAGCAGAAGCAGCAAGGGAATTCCCCCTAGAACCCAAACCGCCAGCAGCAGCCGATAACGAGGCGTGGGGTCTTGAATACGTCCGTCGGCAAAAAAATAGACCTCCCCCACCTTGTAATCGGAATCGGTAAATCGGGAATCGGCGGAAAGCTCGATCACCACCTCGCTTCGGGGAGATATTCCCATGGCCACCGCCACCGGCCCGATACGGTCGATATCGCTGCGGCGTCGCAATGGCGCTTCCCGAACCCCTACCGAATAGAGTTCATCCTCTCCATCCCGAACCTCCAGATACCGAAGCCCTGTAAGTTTCGTACGGGCCGCCTCCACCACCGATTTGACCTCCGGCACATCCCTCAAAAAAATAAAAGGCGCCAGGGTCTCGACCATTCGGTCGAATGCCGCCAGCCGGCCCGGCCGGGCAGCTTCGATTTCCTGTGCCAGTTCGGTCCGAATCCGATCGACAGCGGCGGTGTGGAAGTTTTCGGCGGCCCGGCGATAGGCCCCATATCCGGCGAGAATACCCGTGATCCAGAGGATAAGCGCGATCCCGATCAGTCCCTTGCGGCGGCGCTTCATAAATTCGGCGCCGAACAGGTATCGGGTTCCGCGATAAAAGATATTCGTGGTGACCTGTTTGACCCACACCCGGGTCGCGGTCATATCGATCACAGCCATGGAAACCTCGTTTTCAGGGTGGGAGGGATGTTATAAAATAACCTATTTTTTTCTTCTTAGAAAGAAAAAAATGCTTCCGAACCCAAAAACCCTGGACAATCTTCCGTAATCCGGTATTCATTCTATTCGGACGGTACGGATCCGTCCGTCATTCGAATCCGGTCTGTTTCAATCCGATTCACCATCTAATCGTTCAGCCGATCCGCCGTGTATCAGAGACGCCTCATCCATATCTATCTGCTTCTTTTTTCATTAGCCATCGGGCTGGTCTCCGCGGTGGGCGCCATCTGCTTTCGGGGGCTGATCGAATTGATTCAATTTTCCCTCTGGGGGTTCGAAGGGTCCTTTATCGAAAGAGTGATCGCCGCTCCCTGGTGGATCAAGCTGGTGGTCCCCGCGTCGGCCGGGCTTCTGGCCGGATTCGTGATCGTCTATTTTGTTCCGGAAGCCAGGGGCCCGGGGGTGCCGGAGGTGATTCTTTCGGTGGTCAACCGGCAAAGCACCATTCGCCACCGGGTCACCTTTCTGAAGGCTCTGGTCACCAGCCTTCTGATCGGGGCCGGAGCGTCTGTGGGCCGGGAAGGACCGATCGTCCAGATCGGGGCATCGGTGGGCTCCTCCATGGCCCAGCTGTTTCGGCTGGATCCCGGGCTGCGACGGGTCTGTCTTGCTTCCGGCGCCGCCGCCGGAATTTCAGCCACCTTCAATGCCCCTATCACCGGCACCCTGTTCGCCATCGAGATCATTCTGCTGGACATTGAACTGAGCCATATCAGCCACATCGTGGTAGCCTCGGTCACCGCGTCGGTGGTTTCTCGTATTTTCATCGGGGAACTGCCGACCCTCGAGTCCACCCCCTTTGCACTGGGCCATTACGGCGAACTCGGGATCTACCTGATCCTGGGACTGTTGGGGGGCCTGGTCGCCATCCTGTTTATTCGCCTGATCGACATCACCGAGCGATTGTTCCTCCGCCTGAAAACACCGGAATGGTTAAAACCGGGCCTGGGCGGATTGCTCCTGGGCGCGCTCGCCTTTCAGGCCCCCGGCGCTTTAGGGGTAGGCTATGAAAGCGTCAATACGGCCTTGACCGGATCACCGGCTCTTCAGTGGGCCATCCTGATTCTCTTCGCCAAAATGGCGGCCACCGCGCTGTGCATAGGCTCCGGAATGAGCGGCGGCATCTTCGCCCCTTCTCTGGTTCTGGGATCCGCCCTGGGCGTCAGCCTGGGGCTGACCGCCAACCTGATCCTTCCGGGGTTGAATCTTCATCCGGCCCACTTCGCCCTGGCCGGAATGGGGGCGGTGGTGGCAGGGGCCACCCTCGCCCCCATTACCGCGGTGATCACCATTTTCGAGCTGACTTACAATGAAGCGGTCATTCTTCCGCTGATGGTGACCTGCATCACCAGCGTGGTCGTGGTGCGGCTGCTCTTCGGGTATTCGGCTTACGAAATGAAACTCCTGCGAAAAGGGGTCAACATTGTTCGGGGGCATGACGTGGGGATTCTGCGCAGCCTTCGGGTGCGGGATTTCATGGATCGGGAATATGAGCATCTGAAAGCGGCCACCCCCCTGATGGGCGTTCTGGATCGGATTCTCTCCTCGCCCTACCCCCATTTCATCGTTTTCGATGACCGGCAAAAGCTGGTCGGGGTGCTCTCTTTGAGGGATGTGCGGGGTCTTTTCGCTCAAGTGGAGCAGTTGAAGCATCTGTTGGTGGCGGAGGATTTGATGAAACGGGAGGTCGTCACCATTTCGTCGATGGACAACCTCGAAACCGCGCTTTACCTGTTTGAAAACCACCGCATTTCCTTTCTGCCGGTGACTGCGGCCGGCAATCCCCGAAAGGTTCTTGGAATACTCAAGAAGGATGATCTTCTGGGAGCCTACCGGGAACGGGTGCTCAAGGACCGGGTGTTGTCGGTACCATTTCGGTAAGGGGTTGAGTTCAAGACGGGAATCGGTTAAAAAGCGGCCGGGAAGTCAAGGACCGGACAATATCCCTACATCCTTTAATCAACCTTTGCCAGACGAACCGACAGGTAAACCATCATGACGGAAACCACTCCTAAAGGCTTTGCCAGCGACAACAATGCCGGGGTTCACCCGGAGATACTGAAAGCGATGGTGCTCGCCAATACCGGCCACACCCGCGCATACGGAGATGATCCCTTTACCCGACGGGCGGTGGACAAATTTAAAAAGCTTCTCGGAGAGACGATCGAGGTCTATTTCGTGTTTCTGGGCACCGGAGCCAATGTCCTGGCCCTGCAGGCCGCCACCCGCCCCTTTCATTCCGTCATCTGCGCGGAAACCGCCCATATTCATGTGGATGAATGCGGCGCTCCGGAAAAATTCACCGGCTGCAAGCTTCTGACAATTCCCGCACCGGACGGCAAAATCACGGTGGACGGCATCAAAGCCCACCTTCACGGCATCGGGTTCGAACACCATGCCCAACCCCGGGTGGTCTCCATTACTCAGCCCACCGAACTCGGGACCGTCTATACCCCGGAAGAGATTCGCCGCCTCACCGATTTCGCCCATGAAAACGGGCTGATCGTGCATATGGATGGGGCCCGCATCGCCAATGCGGCGGCCGCGCTCAATGTGAATCTGCGGGACATCACCGCCGATGCGGGCATCGACCTTCTCTCCTTCGGGGGCGCCAAAAACGGTATGATGTACGGGGAGGCGGTCGTCTTCTTCAATGCCGATTCGGCCCGGGATTTTAAATACATCCGCAAGCAGTCGATGCAGCTGGCCTCTAAAATGCGGTTTATCTCGGTCCAGTTCGAGGCCCTGCTCACGGACGATCTCTGGTGGAAAAACGCCTCCCATGCCAATGCCATGGCCAAGCTGCTGGCCCGGGAGGTCGAACGCATCCCCGGAATCCGAATTACCCGGAAGGTGGAATCCAACGGCGTCTTCGCTGTTCTACCGCCCCATCTGATTCCCGGTCTTCAGCGCAAGTATTTTTTCTATGTATGGAATGAATCCGCCTCGGAGGTCCGTTGGATGACCTCTTTCGACACCACGCCGGAGGAGGTATTCGATTTTATCGAAAGCCTGAGACAGGCGGTCGCTGAAACATAGGCACATTCAGAAGGGCGAAAAAAGCGGTTCAATCATATTTTTCCCGGATTTTCTCATGCACCTCGCCAATGATCCGCCGGATGGATTCGGAATGCCGCGAGAAAAGGTCTTTGCAAATTTTGGATATTCGATGGTCAACCCGGTCTAATTCGGGAAGATCCGGAAATTTTCGGATGTTCAACGAGGCCTTATCGATGGGTTCATAGTTCAGCTCCCGATTGAGGCTGCTGTCATCCCCGTAATAGGTCCCCCCGCCTGTAAAATGCTCCTTTTGCTGGGTGTCCGGATCAAACCGCTTGGCGGTCTGAAGGATATGGCTCGGGGAAACCTTGGCGTTTACCCTGCGAATCTCCTGGTTGATGAGCTGATGCATCCCCATGACGAGATCATAGTAGGCGTCCCGTTGCTCAAATCCGACCCGTTTCATTTCCTCATAATCCATACCGTGGTTATAGGCTTTGCAACCTTTCTGAACCGTTTCATAGGCCCACTTCACCCATTGGACATACTTGCCTTTGAGCGTAAACGCGGATGGAGCGTGAACGGGTACGGCCTTCTCGGACAAAGCCCCGTCCCGGGGAATCACATGGATGTCTTCAACTCCGATAGCTCGGTAAAATTCGGATACGTTCCGCTCTGTCACCAGAAGATAGTTCAGGAATCGAAAGCGCTCCTCCAGCAGTTCCTGTTTTCTTTTCAACTCGGCGACATATTCATAAAACAGGTTGATGGTTTCGTCCAGCTGCTTGCGGGCCCCGAAGAAATTTTCAGCCATATCGCTCAAAACTTCATCCGCCAGGTTTTTGGCATAATCGTCTTGGATGGACATTTGTATCCCTCCTTAAGGGTCTTGATCAATCAAGAATATTTCGGCCCCGATTCCCGAGCGGAAAAACGGGATTGCAAAATGATTCGAAACAGCTATAACAGAACTATCTCTTACTGATTCCCGGAGGATGCCATGCCGCCCCCCCCCAATTGGACGCCTTACGTTACCCACCGGATGGTCCTGACCGGTTTTTTTCTCGCAGCGCTCTCCTGGGTTCTGGTCTCGTTTCTGGATTTTTTCCTGTCGAAGGACATCTCCTTGCTGGACCATATCATACGACCGGATATGGAGCAAATCTGGATTCGACTGGTAGTGGTCTGTCTCTTTCTGATATTCGGCTCCCACGCCCAGTATACAATAGACCAACGGCGCCAGACCGAGGAGGCGCTGCGGCAAAGCGAGGAAAAATATCGAAGTATTCTTGAAACCATTCATGAAGGCTATTACGAAACCGACCCCGGGGGCCGGTTCGTCTTCTTCAACGATGCGTTTCAGCGAATTATGGGCAAGCCGGCCGAGGGCTTGAAAGGCGCGGACATTC
>JAABSQ010000464.1 GCA_011390315.1 Desulfobacteraceae bacterium | reverse complement strand
CTTGTTTGAATGCACCCGCCGATGATGGAGAATCGACACTACCACGTAGTAAATGGGATAATAGAGAGAAAAAACAACGACCCCCCGAATCCAGGGAGCTTTGGGAAACAAACAGATAATTCCCATCAGCAGCCCGTACACCACCGACAGCACCAGGGTCGGTTTTTGCAGCCATCGGGTCTGAGAGGGGTAGATATAATGGATCGGGACAAACACCATGATCGACAGGCCGATCAGTATGACGGCGGTCCAGAAGGGATGCGGCGGAAAAAAATAGAGGTATAAAAAAATGATATTCCAATAAGAAGGAAACCCCACAAAAGAATCCTGGGTCTTGGCTTGATCCTGACAGAACCCATAGGCGCTGGAGAGCATCGGCAGGGCGGCGATCCAGGTGAGGCCGTCGGGAAGCACCCCGAATATCTTGAAGGCGATGGCCGGCAGGAAGGCATAATTGATATAGTCGATAATGTCGTCCAGGCGTCGACCATCGAAATCGGGGGTGACCCGCTTCACCTCGAAACGGCGGGCCAGTGCCCCGTCGGTGGCATCTACGATGACAGCCAGCCACAGCGCGATGAGAAAGCCTCGAATGTTGTGGTCTTTTAGAGATAAAGCCGCATAAAAGGCCAGCAGAACACCGGTGCTGGTGTAGGCATGAACCCCAAACGCCAGGATTTTTTCTAAAGCCATCTATTCAGGTCCCTTCGGATGGAGAAAAGCGCACGGAACAAACCGCGAACAGTCTCGATTTGCGGAAAAGAATAAATGGACAAAGTATAATGCGAAATTCGGATTTGTAAATCCGTTTTTTTTGTTCGATTTCACATTCTGAACGGATTCATCGGGATTTGAACGGCATGAAGCCGCCCGGCGAAGATCACCATCCCCGGGCGGCTTCGATGATTTCCATATTTTGTATCCCGTCATCCGGCGTCGCCAGGGCGGTCTCTTCGCCGGCGATCGCTCGGCCGAATGCCTCTGCCTGGGCCTGGTACAGGTTAAGTTCCATGGTTTCGGTTTGCTGAGAACCGCCTGCAAGATCACCGGTGAGCACCATTCCTGATTCACCGAAGGCGGTCCCATCCAGAATGGCGAATCCTTTGGTGCCGTAAAACTCGAACCGGGGCCCTTTCCCGGTCGCCCCCACCGAAGCTTCGGCGATGCCCAGGCCGCCGTTTTCGAACTGAACCACCACGACCGCGTGATCCCCGCTTTCCACCTGAAACCGGGGAGATGAAACATACCCCCGGGTGTCGGTCGGCGTTCCCAGAAACCAGATCAGGTGATCGATCAGGTGGGTGCCCACATCCCCCAGCACCCAGTTGCCCGATGTCTCTTTCTGAAGCCGCCACTGGGCCGGAAGTTCGGGATATCCGAAAAAGAGGTGGGCCCGAACCTGAACCGGGTCCCCGAATTCTCCGGCCGTCCACCGGCGATGGATCTCCTGGTGGTCCGGGTGCTGCCGGATGTGGTATCCGATGGAAAGCAGTCGATTCACTTTGCGGCTGACCGCCTTCATCCGCTCCGCCTCTGCGGCGGTGAGGGCCATCGGCTTTTCCACCAGTACATGCTTGCCGGCTTCCAGGGCCGCGATCGCCATATCGGCATGCATGTGGTTGGGGGTGGCGATCCAGACCGCGTCCACCTCTGGGTCCGCGAGCATCTCCTTCAGAGAAGAATAGGCCATGCGGGCTCCGTGCTTTAACGTGTAAGCCTTGGTCTTGGTGATCTCACTGCCGACCGCTCCCACGAAATCGGCGTTGTTAGCGGCGGCGATGGCGGGTCCGAAGGTGGAATCCGCCCACCCGGAGGTGCCGACGATGGCCCAACCGATTGATTTACTCATGTGATGCTCCTTTGGAAAGGTATTAGTGGAAATTTACGCTTCAATCCGTTCGCGAATGCGGCGGCACATGTCGTTGATGGTGTCGCCATGGTTCGACTGAAGCCACTGGCCGTAAGACGGATGGGGAACCCGGTTCAGATA
Organism: Desulfobacteraceae bacterium; assembly: GCA_011390315.1. Lineage (GTDB taxonomy): Bacteria > Desulfobacterota > Desulfobacteria > Desulfobacterales > Desulfococcaceae > JAABSQ01. The sequence goes on along the minus strand of JAABSQ010000464.1, from coordinate 931 downwards.
ATGGTCCGGGTCCACATCGCTTTTATCCACAAACGCCCGGGCCATATTTCCGCAGGGGATGATCAAGGGGCCGGGTTCGAGGCAGGATCGAAGGCGCCGGGTAAAATCCTCGAGAATCATAGAGTCCACCCGGGCCACGGTTTGGGACTGCCGCTGAACCGCGGTGGGGTTTCCCCGAATGGTCTTGAAGGCGTCGAACAGATTTCGGTATTTGGCCGGTACGTCTGCTGCCTTTTCTTTCAGGGCGGCCTCCTGAAGAGGAAGATTGCAGACATTCATAACCCCGAAGTGTCTGAAAAAACGGCTTTGAAACTGCATGCACCGGCCGAACGGCGCCGGCTCGGGGATGTCTTTTCGATCGAACACCCGATCCAGGAGCACCCGGGTCATATCCCTGCCGCTTCGGCCGGAAAAAGGGGCGCCGAATCGCACCTCATCGGTGTGGGGGGATTCGGCGATGAACAGCACCCTCAGCTCGTCAAAGCCGAAGATGTCAGGCACTCTGCACGGGCCCAGATCGTCCCGAACCGCCGACCCGAAGTGATCGTCCGCCGCCAGCGCATCAATCAGCATCGTCGGTTTTCCAAAAGCCGCGGGAATGCATCCGTTTCAACAAGGTTTTCGCCGAATAGGAGCGAAAATTCGGCCGGGCGGTGTCAGGGTTGCAGCTCAATGGGTGATATCCACCACCAGGCGGGTGGGATCGGCCAGTTCCAGAACACGGTACCGGTTGGGATTGTTCAGCCCGAGCACCCATTCCACTACGCCTTCGAAGTCGCAGACCAGAGCCGCTTCATCCAGGATCGGAAGATCGGGGCTTCGCTGCCGGTCGGTCACCGTGGCATTCCCGGCCTGTGTATGGGCCCGGGCCGGATAAAAATGGACCTGAAGCCAGCCGGGCCCGTCGATCTCCACCACCTGCTCGGAGCCG
>JAABSQ010000463.1 GCA_011390315.1 Desulfobacteraceae bacterium | reverse complement strand
AGCAGCAGGAGCACGGAGTTCGTGCCGATGTCGAGGCAGGCGAAATATTTGCTTGGCGGCATGGTTGAAATGGTTTTTACCCGCAGACCGTTAGGGTCGTTGCGGGGAAATGGTTGATGCAGGATACAAGATACAGGTTCGAGATGCAGGATGCAAGAGGCATAGAAAAGCCGACATTCAGAAAATTGAATGCCGGCTGAATCACTGGTGCTCGAGGCGGGACTCGAACCCGCACGGGTTTTACCCCACTAGGCCCTCAACCTAGCGCGTCTGCCAATTCCGCCACCCGAGCGAAAGATTGTTAATATACTGAATAGCCGGTGCCAATCAAGCTTGCATACAAAGAATTTTTGTTTATTGATCCAACCCTGCATCCGGTCTATAAAGGATCAGTTCATATAGGTCTTGGCCTTTTGCAGAAAGTCCTTCTGGCGGGGATAGGAGGAATCATCCAGTTTTTTCAGTGTTTCTTCCAGTTCCGTCCGCACTTTCGAGCTGATTTTACTGGGCGTTTCCACCAGGATCCGGACGTGCAGGTCTCCGCGGCCGGCACCGCGCACCGACGGCACACCCTTGCCGCGGAGGCGGAAAACGGTGCCGGTCTGGGTGCCTGCCGGGATCTTGATCTGGGCCTTGCCGCCAATGGTCGGCACAATCACCTTGCCGCCGAAGAGGGCCTGCTCCAGGCGGACGGGCAGATCGCAGCTCAGATCTCCGCCATGCCGCTTAAAGACGCTGTCCTCGCGGACATGCAGGACAACATAGAGATCTCCGGGAGGGGCTCCGCGTTCGCCGGTTTCCCCCTCGCCGGACACCCGGAGCCGGGCCCCGCTATCCACACCGGCGGGAATATGAATCTGGATGTTTTTGCGTTTCCTGACCCTTCCCTGGCCGGAGCAGGTTTGACAGGGGGATTCGATCATCTGTCCACTGCCGTGACAGGTCGGACAGGCCTGGCGAATACTGAAAAATCCCTGCGCCATCGTCACCTGTCCCCTGCCGCCGCACTGAGAACAGGTCTTCGGCGAGGTCCCTTTCCGGCAGCCCGAGCCTTTACAGGTGTCACACATGACCAGGGCCGGGATTTGAATCTTTTTGTCGGCCCCGAAAATGGAATCCTCAAAATCGATTTCCATATCATAGCGCAGATCAGCCCCGGACCGGGGGCCGGAATGTCCGCCCCCGCCGCCGCCGAAGAAACTGTCAAAAATACCGCCGCCCCCGCCGCCGCCGAACACTTCGCTGAAGATATCAAAGGGATTGACCGTGGGGCCGCCGCCCCCGCGTCCCGCCTGGGTAAAGGCATCATGGCCGAACTGGTCGTACCGGGCGCGTTTTTCGGGATTGCTGAGCACCTCGTAGGCGGCGGAGACCTCTTTGAACTTCTCCTCCGCATCGGCATTGCCGGGGTTTTTATCGGGATGGTACTTCACCGCCAGTTTGCGGTAGGCCTTCTTAATCTGATCGGCATCCGCGGAGCGATCCACCCCTAGAATTTCATAATAATCTTTGGACATGGATCAATCACTCTTTCTCGTTTGCAGATTCGGAACTTTCAGCGGCGCCGCTACTGACCACCACCGCCGCCGGACGCAGGAGTTTCTCTCCCAGGCGGTATCCGCATTTCCACTGACGGATGACGGTACCTTCGGGCACCGTATCGGAGGTTTCCTGGGCCACGGCTTCATGTTCTTCGGGATTGAAGGTTTGTCCGGTGGCGTCAATCAGCGTCACGCCCAGGTTTTCAAAGCCGCGCTGGAATTCGGCCAGGATCATTTTCATGCCCTGCTTCATGGTCTCGACATCCGGGCTGTCCTCAATATGGGCCATGGCCATCTGGAAATGGTCAAAGGGACCGAAAAATTCGCCGATGGTGACCCCCTTGGTATACTGGCGGGCGTCGGTCAGGTCGCGCTGGTTTTTTTTCCGGAGGTTTTCCAGCTCGGCCTTGGCGCGCAGAAAGCGGTCGTTGGCCGCCTGGGCCTCCGCCAGCGCTTCCTCCAGGGCCTCCTCGACCGTCACCTCTTTTTTTCCGTCATCCGCCGGTTGCTCCTGCACAGGCACCTCTTCGGCGGCCGCGGCTGGAGCATCGTCGGCTTGCCGGCTTTTTCTGTTTTTTTTTGAACGCATGATTAGTCCTGTTCTTATCAATTCGAAAATAAGCCCTTAATGTACCTTTGACTCTATAAAATTCAATCGGATTGAAAACACTCTTTCGATCCTTCGCGGATTGATTTAACGGCGTTATAGTAAGCGCTCGACATGCCCAATCCAACTCCATGACTCGACAAGGAAATTCACTGACCATGGCTACTTCTGTAAAGTTCCGGATGAACCCGGGCGACGAGGATTTGACCCCCGGCCGGGCGCACCATGACGATGCCGCTTTCGATCTGCGCTCCAGAGAAAACACGTCCCTTCCTCCGGGCGAAGTCACGGTTGTTCCCACCGGCTTGTTCCTGGAACTTCCCCACGGGTTTGAAGCCCAGGTCCGGCCGCGCAGCGGGCTGGCCGCCAAGCACGCCATTACCATACCCAATGCCCCGGGCACCATCGATGCCGGGTATCGCGGCGAAGTCTGCGTGATCATGTTCAACCTGGGCAAAAAGGAATATTCGGTCAGCCGGGGGGATCGCATTGCCCAGATGGTTATTCAGCGACTTCCGGATATTGAACTGGTGCCGGCAGAAAGCCTGGCGGAATCCAAGCGCGGCAGCGGCGGATTCGGGAGCACAGGGTTAAACTGATGGGACTGGGCAAAATCGTATTTTTCAGTAGTGTGATGGTGCTGCTGGCTTGCGGACAGCAGGTCCGGGCGGGCGCTTTTCGAATTCGGACGGTCACCATTGACAAAAAGAGCTACCTGCTGTTCAATGATGTCGCCCGGTTCTACGGCATGGTCTATTCGCGGAACGACAAAGACATCCGCTGCCAGTCCC
>JAABSQ010000462.1 GCA_011390315.1 Desulfobacteraceae bacterium | reverse complement strand
CTGGAAGCAGAGTTGGGCGCCCAAATCTTCGAAATCCCGACCATGCCGCCCTCGCTCGGGGGCCTGCGCCTGCAACGGGCGTTTGAAAAGGGGCTTCCGACCCTGGGGGTTCAGGCGCTTTATCAGAAACAGGTTCGCGGCGTCGAGCGGCTCGGCAACGGTGATTTCCGATTCGAGATCGGAGGCGCCGATATCGACGCCGTGGTGCGGGCCAAAGGGGCCGTCCTCGCCACCGGTCGTTTTTTCGGAAAAGGCCTTCATGCCCACCGCACCGGGATTCGGGAAACCGTCTTCGGTCTGCCGGTGCGGCAGCCCGAATCCCGAACCGAATGGCATCATCCCGACTTTTTGAGTCCGGAAGGGCATCCGGTGAACCGTGCCGGACTGGAGACGGACGAATGGTTTCGACCGCTTGGGGGGGATGGAACCCCCGCCTATCCAAACCTGTTTGCCGCGGGCGCCATTCTGGCTCATCAAGACTGGATGCGGATGAAATGCGGGTCCGGATTGGCCGTCGCCACCGCCTTTAAAGCGGTGACGGGCTTTCTGTCGTGCGCTTGAGGATTGTCGTATGCTCCAAAACTCAGGATTGAATGCGCTCCTTTTCTATGGTGCTCTGGCGGTCTGCCTGGCCGGGATACTGTACCGGGTGTTTACCTGGTTTCATGATCGGGTAATCCTTCCGAATGCCGGGGTCGTCGCCACCCTGAAACGAATGGGCCGCGGAGTGATCGGGGTTTTCCGAACCCCGGCGGGCGGTAAAATTCCGGGCTTGGTTCGAGGCCTGGTCGGCAAGGTGTTGCTTCAGGTTCACATCTTGAAACAAAACCCGCTCCGGTGGATCATGCACATGTGCATATGCTATGGATTCCTTTATCTTCTCCTCCTTCACGCCTTGGACGACATTTTCACCCGCGCTGCATTTTCCGGATACGAACCCACCCTGAATCCCTTCCGTTTTCTTCGAAACCTGTTCGGGCTGATTCTCGCTGCCGGCCTCGGCATTGCCGTGTACCGGCGATCGACCGTAAGATCGCTTCGGATAATCACCGGAAAAGGGGATTGGGCGGCTTTGGCGATACTGGGTCTTATCGTCTTCTCCGGTTTTTTTCTGGAAAGCACCCGAATCCTATCGCCTCGCATGTTCGACGACATGGTGAGGGCTTATGCCTGGGATGATCCGGCGGAGATCGCCGGATTGAAGGCCTACTGGGCAAAAGAATTCGGGGTGGCTTTTTCGGACGCTCCCACCAGTTCAGTGAATCCGAACCGGCTCGACCCGGGGCGCATGGTGCATGAAGAAAGCTGCGCCTTCTGCCACGACCGGCCCGATACGGCGATAGCGGCCTGGCCGATTTCCCGAATGCTTCAGCCGATAGCCGGAATACTGAATCAAATTCAAGCCGATCAACTCCTGTGGCAGATTCATCTCCTGGCCTGCTTCACCGGATTGGCGCTGCTTCCGTTCACCAAACTCTTTCATATCCTCGCCACCCCGGTGAACCTGTTGGTCCGGGCGGGCAGGGGAGAAGCCGAACGTCAAAAAGCCGATGCGGCGGCCGAAACCGGCCGCATCCTCGGCCTGGATGCCTGCACCCACTGCGGGGTGTGCAGCCGGTACTGTTCCGTGGAACCCGCCTACCGCATTCTGGGCAATCCGGATATCCTTCCGTCGGAAAAATTGCGTTCGCTGCAATCAACCGCGAAAAAGAAAAATCCGCCGCCGGGCCGAATGAGGGGCCTGGCCGAGGGAAGTTTTGCCTGCACCGAATGCGGCCGATGTGCCGATCTATGCCCTTCTGAAATCGATCTTCAGGACCTGTGGACGACGTCCCGGGCGGATCTGATTCAAACCGGGTACCTGAATCCCCATGGATGGGCGCGTTCCCATTCCGCCGCCGAATGGGGAACGCTTCTGGACCAGGCGAGCCCCGCCGCCCCGGGAGCATCCTGCCACCTCGGGCTCACCGACCGGGCCGAAACCTTCTGGGCCTGCGTCCAATGCACCACCTGCACCACCGTCTGCCCGGTGGTGGGGGCTTCCGATGATCCGGAAAGCGATCTCGATATGACCCCCCAGCAGATCATGAACCTGATGCGGCTTCAAATGAAGGAATTGGCCTTGGGGGCGCGAATGGTCTGGAACTGCGTCACCTGTTATCAGTGCCAGGAGCATTGCCCGCAGGGCGTCCGGGTGGCCGATGTGCTGTATGAACTGCGCAACCTGGCGGGGGAACGGATGAAGATGCACCTTCGGGACTCCGACCGGGATGGGAATCCATGAAGTACGCCTATTTTCCCGGATGCAAAATCCCCCGCCATCTCCCTGAATACGACCGCACCACCCGGGCGGTCCTGGACCGGCTGGGCGTCCGGCTGGCGGAGATCCGCTTCAACTGCTGCGGGTATCCGATTCGGCAGCAGAGTTTTGAAGCCTCGGTTTTCTCGGCGGCCAGGAACCTGGCCCTGGCCCGGCGAGACCATCTGACACTTCTCACCCCCTGCAAATGCTGCTACGGCAATCTCAAACATGCCGAATACTGGCTCAAGCAGCGTCCCAATCTCCGAACGGCCGTGAACCATCGCCTGGCGCGGGAAGGCTTGCACTGGGACGACGATATTCGGGTGGTTCATCTGCTCACGCTTCTGGATGAGGATCTGGGGGAGGGGATGATCCGGGAGCGGGTGGTCAAACCCCTGACCGGCCTACGGGTGGCGGCCCATTACGGATGCCACGCCCTCCGGCCCTCCGAAGTGACCCAGTTCGACAACCCGCTGTCGCCCACCATCTTCGAACGTCTCCTCGCCGCCGCCGGCGCCACGCCGGTAGACTGGCCCCTGCGCCTGGAATGCTGCGGCAATCCGCTTCAAGGCAAGAACGACCGGCTCTCACTCAATCTGATGACCCGGAAATTACAGGATGCCCGCTACGCCGGGGCGGAG
>JAABSQ010000461.1 GCA_011390315.1 Desulfobacteraceae bacterium | reverse complement strand
CTGATCGTGCATGGGATTGTGGATTTCGATGGCCTCGGCCATCCAGGTAACGTTTCGATGGGTCAGCATGGCGCCTTTGGGCGGCCCGGTGGTCCCTGACGTATAAATCAGCACGCACAGATCATCAGGCGACAGACTCCTGCTGCGCGCTTCCAGAACCTCCTGGCTGGCAAGTTTTTTGCCGTGTTCAACCAGCCCGGCATAGGAGATCACCATCGGGTCCGAAAATTCCCGCAACCCTTTGACATCCCATACGATGACTTTTTTAAGATTCGGCACGTTGTCCCGGAAATTAAGCCATTTATCAAGCTGTTCTTCGTTTTCCGCAAACAGGAACACAGACTCGGAATGGGCGACAACATATTCCACTTCCTGCCACGCATTGGTGGTATAGACGCCCACGGCCACGCCGCCGGCACATTGCACCCCCATATCGATCATCACCCATTCGGGGCAGTTGTCACCGATAATGGCCACATGATCCCCTTTTTGCAATCCCATATCGATAAGGGCGCATCCGATATGCCGGGCGGTCTCTTGATACTGATTCCAGGAAATGTCGTGCCACAGCCCCAGTTTTTTATGGCGCATGGCCACCCGATCGCCTTTTTCACGGACGGTCCGGTTGAAAACATCAGGGGTCGTGGACGCCCCGCTCGGTTTTGCGTTTTTTGCGTCTATCGCCATACTTTTTTCCGTTTCCAGCGCTGGTACCCTTTGACGGATGCCTGGGACCGGACCCCCATGTAAAATTCTTTTACATTGTCATCTTTCATCAGGTCTCTCGATTTTCCTTTGAGAACAAACCGTCCGTTTTCAAGAATCAAAGCGTTATCCGACACGTCCAGGGCCTTTTTCGCGTTCTGTTCCACGAGCAGGATCGTGACCCCTTCCCGGTTGATCCGGCCGATGATATCGAAAATCTCTCCGACCAGCAACGGGGAAAGCCCCAGCGACGGCTCGTCAAGCAGCAGCAGCCGGGGCCGGCTCATCAGGGCGCGTCCGATGGCCAGCATCTGCTGTTCACCGCCGGACAGGAAGCCCGCCCACTGGTTGACGCGGTCGGAAAGCACCGGGAAATAGGCAAAAACCCGCTCGACGTCTTTTTGGATTTCTTTTTTGTCTTTACGGATATAAGCGCCCATCATGAGATTCTCCCGGACCGTCAGCTCCTCGAAAACCTCCCGGCCTTCGGGAACACAGGATATTCCGAGCCGGACGATCTTTTCGGTGTCCATACCGTCGATGCGATGCCCATTAAATTCGATTTCACCTTTGTCCGGCTGATCCGTAATCAGCCCCATGACGGTTCGCAGAATGGTGGTTTTCCCGGCCCCGTTGTTACCGAGGATTGCGGTGATGGTGCCTTCCTCGACACTCAGGGAAACACCCCGGATGGCATAGACCAGGTCGTACCAGGTTTCAATATTTCTGATTTCAAGTAATGCGCTCACCGGCTGCTCCGATTTTTCCGCTTCTATGTTGTCCCGTCTTCGCCAAGATAGGCTTTGAGCACTTCCGGATGCCTTTGAACCTCGTCGGGGGTTCCTTCTGCGATGACCTGGCCGAAATTGATCGCCAGAATCCGGTCGGAAATATCCATCACCATGTTCATGTCGTGTTCGATAAGCAGGATCGTAATGCCGAGTTCGTCCTGAATGTCCCTGATCCAGAAAATCATATCCTGTTTTTCTTCGGTATTCATGCCCGCGCAGGGTTCATCGAGCAGCAGCAAGGACGGCTCCGCTGCCAGGGCACGACCGAGCTCGATTTTTTTCTGAATGCCGTAGGGAAGCCCGCCCACCATATTTTTACGCACCGACTGGAGTTCGAGCAGGTCGATGATCTCCTCCACCTTGCGGCGGTGACGAATCTCTTCTTTCCCGGCAAACGATCGCCGTCCCCACATCAGCCCGCCGTGAAACACCCCGGTTTTCATAAACCGATGCCGGCCCAGCATGATATTTTCCATGGTGTTCATGTGGGCGAAGAGTTCGATATTCTGAAATGTCCGGGCAATGCCGATTTTTGCGATCCGGTCCGGTTTTTTTCCGCAAAGGTTCTTATCTTTAAAAATCACCGTGCCCCTGGTCGGCGGATAAATACCGTTAATGCAGTTAAAAAGCGTGGTTTTCCCCGCACCGTTGGGGCCGATCAGCGCGTAGACTTCTCCCTCTCGAACTTCAAAGGAGACGTCATCAATGGCTTTTAACCCGCCAAAGCGCATGGAAAGACCGTTTACCGCAAAAAATGTCATGAACTGCCGTCTCCGGTGGAACGATTTTTTATTTTTACACTAAGCCACGGATCCCGTATGCCGGGTATTATTCGCCGGACGGGATATACTCGGTTTCCTGCCAGTCGGTCAGAATTTTAGACTGGCCGCCGTCCATGCATTCCTGGAGATAAATTTCGTTCTGGCCGATCCGGCACATGGGATCTTCAGGGTCAAAGGGCGCATAGGTGATTCTTCCCATCAGCCCCTTAAAGTCCTTTAATCCTTCGAGTTCCTGGACCAGTTTTTCCCGGGTCAGGTCCCGGCCGCACCGTTTCAGGGCTTCAACCAGGGGTTCCGACAGGCCGATGCCGGTGCTGAAGGTATATCCCCAGCGTTCATCCTTGGACGCATACTTATCATACACTTCCTCTTTGTACGTTGCGAGCAGGTCAAGGGCCGGGGCATCCGAGGACTGCAATTCTCCGATATTGCCGGTGGGCTGGCCCATTCCGAAACTGGCGCTGATGACCCCTTTATACAGTGCCTTGGTGATGGCCATCATGAGCGGAAAATCGCCGCAGGTGGTGGTGCTCAGCCACTGGGGCTCAAACTGCATGGCCTTGCCCGTCCCGATCAGCCGGGCCACGCCACCGGGTGTCACAAACAAAAGAACCGCGTCGGCTTCGGATTGTTTCAGTTTCATGACATGGGGCTTCATGTCCGTATC
>JAABSQ010000460.1 GCA_011390315.1 Desulfobacteraceae bacterium | reverse complement strand
TCTTTGGGAATTTTAGGGCCACCGAAAAGCCAATCCAAATGGAGTTCATCATTGTCAAAAAAATTAGAAAAGAAAGCGTCTGAAGAGAAATGGCGTTTGTTTGAGGCCGAAGCGGCCTACGCGAATAGTATCTTTCGGGGCGCCATCGGCGACATGGAAGCGAGCATCGCCGCTGCTGAGCGAGCGCTGGAGATGAAGCCGGACTATCCCCCGGCTGTTCTGACCATGGGATCGATCGAATATCAACGCGGGAATCCGGAAGAGGGGGAGCGTTTATTTTCATCCCTCATTTCCCTCCCGGACGAATCCGGAGATCTTTGGGAGGTCATTGACAAAGCCGGCGACTTCCTCATTCATGAAAGAAGGTATGCGGAAGGTTTGGATCTGTATCGGGCGGCGATCGAAAGGTTTCCCGAACGTTCGGTTCTTTATCAGGGGCTGGGTTGCTGTGCCGGCCACCAAAAAATGTTTGACGAGGCAATAGAGGCGTCGCAAAAGGCCGTGGAACTTGAACCTGATAGCCAGATTTTCGTTAATGATCTCGGTTGGACCCTTTTCATAGCGGGGCGTCTTGAAGAGGCCGAAGAAGTTCTGTCGAAAGCGGTTGATATGGACCCCTCGGATGAGCGTGCGCGTGAAAATCTGCGCATTTGCCGGGCTGCGCGTTCAGAAGAATAGAAGCGGCTGACATTAATTGTATTCTATTTTCCCGGAGGTAAAGAGTTTTAACATTTGGCGTAAGGGGCAAAAATCTCTTTTGGCATGAATCACGTTAGGCATTACAGTTAAAATATGATTAGAACCTTTGCCGACAAGCACACGCAAGGGCTTTTTTTAAGTGGGAAATCTCATCGGTTTCCACCGGAAATTCGGAAACGTGCCGTTCGAAAGCTTGAGCAGTTACATGCTGCAACCTGTCTTAATGATCTAAGTGTGCCACCGAGCAATCGACTTCATGCTCTTGAAAGAGAACGGAAGGGGCAGCACTCGATTTCCATAAACCATCAATGGCGTATCTGTTTCCGATTTCAAGGCAAAGACGCCTATGATGTTGAGATCTGCGATTACCATTAAACTCGAGGTGTAATATGAGCATCCTTAACAGCGGGAAAATAACAAGACGTCCAACTCATCCGGGTGAGATCCTTCGCGAAGATTTTGTTCCAGACTATAAACTCACAGCAGCAGAGCTGGCCAGAGCTCTCGGGGTCTCACGCCAGACGGTAAATGAGCTTCTTCGTGAGCGCCGTGCAGTTCGGCCGAAGATGGCCCTACGATTATCTAAGCTCTTTGGGAACTCACCTGAATTCTGGCTCAACTTGCAACGAGCAGTCGATCTATGGGAGGCTGAAAACGAGATTAAGAAGGAAATCCAAGGAATAAACACGCTCCATGTCGCATGAATGAGTTAATCGGCTTTGGGCCACAAACCGGCGGAATTACAAGCGTCGACGTGCGTGAGAAAAACGCACACTAACCGGCAACGCGTATTTTCCCGATTCACTTATGCAAAAACGCGAGAAGAAGGGGTGCGCAAACGGCATTTGGGTGAGACAATGAGCTCGCAGTGCGGGCGTATTTAAAGGGCTTGGCGCCATTCCGAAGATGGATGGCCGATTTGGAAAGACGGAGGCTGTTGAATCCGATATAAAATAGAAGAAATGGACAACGACCGGGACATTCGGAAGTTCATCAAAACGATTCGCCGGGCTTTACCCGATGCCGCCGCTGAAACAGACGACATCATGCGCAAGCGCGGCTTCGATTCGGAGGCAGATGCGGGATCCCTTTGGGTGGAAGCCTTTGCCGATGTTACGAACATGTGCATTCGCCGGCGTGATCAAGATGAGGTGCGTAAACAACTTGATTTCTTTTGTAAACAGCTTGATCAGGGTACAGACACAGTGAAGAACTATATTGATGTGAGCTATGTAGAGAACCTGATGTGGGATTTAGCTCCGAAGGACAAGAAATGGGTGTGGCCTCTGATTCCGGAAAATCTGAAAAAGCTGTACGTGACCATGTGGGGAAAACCAATTTTTTAGCTTCCAAAACCAATCCAACTTTTCTATGAATATCTGCTGGCCGGTTATGTGTTAAAATTCGTCAATTGAGGATGAAATGAAACGAAAAACTATTGGACGGAAAATATCAGAAACTTTTCTCGATTTTTCAATGCCGCTGCTGGCTGAAGCTAAAAAGGGAGTCACCAAACAGCAAATCGAAAAAGTGTTACGGATTACGTATTCGGTATGGAATGCGGTAAATTTTGACACACTTCGCGGTGATACGAAGTATGTCACGAAGCTCAGGCAGACCATGGAAGGGGATCTTCTGGGAAGGGGCCTCATTGAACAACTTATTGCGAGAAAGCGGAATGAGTTTGGAGATGATCTGCGAATAATTGGAGAGTATGGCATTACGATGGTAAAGGGTGAATATCGTTTCCGCGCTGATGTCAGGGACCCATCTGGAATGGAACTATAAAATTTACATGGAGCCGAACCATTGAAACCTGAAATTATCATTCGAAGCGAAACCGACAGGGACATAGACGCGATCACCGAAGTGACCATCGCCGCATTCAAAACCCTGGCGATCAGCAATCAGACGGAACAGTTCATTATCCAGGCGCTGCGTGAAGCCCGGGCCCTCACGGTATCCCTGGTTGCGGAACTGGATGGCCGTGTGATCGGACACATCGCTTTTTCGCCGGTGACCCTGTCGGACGGCACACGGAACTGGTACGGTCTCGGACCGGTTTCGGTCTTGCCGGAATATCAGAGGCAGGGCATCGGCAAGGCCCTGATCGAAGAAGGGCTTTTACGGTTGAAAGAGCTGAATGCCCGGGGATGCTGTCTCGTGGGACATCCGAAGTATTACAGGAAGTTCGGATTTGATAATCCTTCGGGGCTTGAGCATGAAGGCGTACCGCAGGAGGTCTTTTTTGCG
>JAABSQ010000459.1 GCA_011390315.1 Desulfobacteraceae bacterium | reverse complement strand
TGCCGTCGCTCTTGTTCTTCACCCACCCGGCGACATTGTGCTGTTCGGCGGCCTTTTGGGTTTCCGATCGATAAAATACACCCTGCACTTTGCCGCTGATGATGGCGTGGGCTCTCTTTTTTTCCTCCGTCATTCGATCCGCCTCCTTGTCTTCAGACCCGATTCGCAGCCTACCTATAGAGCAAATCGGCCAGTTTCGCCTCATCCAGAACCTGAATGTCGAGGGTTTCGGCCTTTTTCAGTTTCGATCCCGGCTTGTCTCCGGCGACCAGATAGTCGGTGTTCTTGCTCACCGAGCCGGTGACCTTTCCCCCGGCCGATTCGATCCGTTTTTTGGCTTCGCTTCGGGTCATGGATGTCAGGGTTCCCGTCAGAACGAACACCTTGCCGGCTATCGGGGAGTCGGTTTTACCGGCGTCTTCATAGGCGAAATCTAAGAACGGTTCCACCCCGCTGTCAAGTATCCGCTGAATGGTTTTTCGGTTCTCTTCCTGATCGAAAAAATGGCGGATGCTGTCCGCGATTTCGGGGCCCACGCCTTCGATCCCTTCCAGTTCCTCGCGGGAGGCGGCCATGGTCCGCTCCAGGCTTTGAAAATGGACGGCCAGAAGCCCGGCCACGCTTTCCCCCACATGGCGGATGCCGAGGCTGTAGAGAAATCGGCGCAGGGGAATCCGCTTGCCCGACTGAATGGCCTCCACCAGATTCCGGGCCGATTTGGGACCCATCCGCTCCAGACCCTGGAGGGTGTCTTCATCCAGGTGGAACAGGTCGGCATAGGAGGTGATGATCTCCTTTTCCACCAGTTGGTTCACCAGTTTGGCGCCCAGCCCGTCGATGTCGAAGGCGCCCTTGGCCGCGAAATGGCGGATGCGGGCCTTGATCTGGGCCGGGCAGTTCATGTTCATGCACCGGGAGGCCGCCTCTCCGGCATTCCGCTCCACCCCGCCGTCGCAGACCGGGCACCGGCCGGGCATCTGAAAAACGGTTTCTTCGCCGGTGCGCCGGGATTCGATCACTTTGACCACTTCGGGGATCACATCCCCGGCCCGCTGAACCAGAACCGTATCCCCGATTCGCACATCCTTGCGCCGGATTTCATCCTCGTTGTGGAGGGTGGCATTGGAGACGGTCACCCCGCCCACCGACACCGGGTCGAGCCGGGCCACCGGTGTGAGGGCCCCGGTGCGGCCCACCTGAACCTCGATGGAGAGGACCCGGGTGGTCTCCTGAACCGCTTCGAATTTATAGGCGAGGGCCCAGCGGGGGCTTCTTGATTTGGCCCCCAGTCTCCTCTGAAGGTCGATATCGTCGACCTTGACCACGGTCCCGTCGATGTCGTAGTCCAGAGAATGGCGCATGGCGGCCAGTTCCCGGTAATAGTCCAGCACCTCCGGAATCTTGATCCGGGGCCGGACCAGGGGATTGATTCGAAACCCGAGTCGTTTCAGATATTCCAGCATTTCCCAGTGGGATTCGGGGATCTCCCCTTCGATTCGGCCCATGCCGTAGCAGAAGATCTCCAGAGGACGTTCGGCGGTGATCCTGGAGTCGAGCTGCCGGAGAGACCCGGCCGCCGCATTTCGGGGATTGGCGAAGGGCGGCAGGTCGTTTTTCAGCCGGTTGGCATTGAGCCGCTTAAACGCCCCCAGCCCGATGAAGACCTCTCCGCGGACCTCCAGCAGGGTCGGCGGGGCGTCTCCTTTGGGGGTTTGAAGCACCAGGGGAACCGTTCGAATGGTGCGGACGTTTTCGGTGATCACCTCGCCGGTAAGGCCGTCTCCCCGGGTGGAGGCCAGGGCGAGCCGTCCGCCCCGGTAGACCAGCTCCACCGCGATGCCGTCCAGTTTGGGCTCGGCGGTGTAGCGGATCTCATCTTGCACGCCGAGGTGGCGTTTTACGCGCCGGTCGAAGTCGAGAAGATCCCCGTCGCTGAAGGCATTGTCGAGGCTCAGCATGGGAATGGAATGGCGAACGGTCTCGAACCGTTCCAACGGCGGGGCCCCCACCCGAACGCTGGGGGAGTCGGGGTCGGCCAGTTCCGGATGGGCCGCTTCCAGATCCATGAGCCGCCGCAGTTTACGGTCGTACTCGGCATCGGAGATCTCCGGATCATCCAGAACATGGTACCGGTAGTTATGGTGGTGCAGCTCCCGGCGCAGGGTTTCGATTTCGCGGCGGATCACTTCTATCGTCCGGGGTCGGGAGGACTCGGGGGTGTTTTTCGGCATAGGGATCGAATCACCTCGATCATCGCCTTTCGGCTGGTTTTAAACCGTTTGTTCCGGAAACCGGGGCGCCAGGTCAGGGTGGCCAGTTCGTCGGAGACCACCAGGGCGGCGCCGATGCGCACCCCCCGAAACCGGGCCACCGTAAACAGGGCGGACAACTCCATCTCCACCGCCAGGACCGAGCGGGATTGAAACCGGGCCACCTTTTCACGGGTTTCCCGGTAGACCGCGTCGGTGGACCAGACGGTTCCGCAGTGATAGCTCAGCCCCTGCCGATCCAGAATCGATCGAAGCGTCTGAACCGCATTCGGGTCGGCCGGCACCGTATCCGAAGGGGTTCCGATATACTGGGGAGAGGTCCCCTCGTCGATCACCGCACCGGTGGGAAGAATGACATCCCCGGTTTTCACCGCATCGGAGATGGACCCGCACCAGCCGAAGAAAAAGAGGTCTTCGGCCCCCCAGGCGATGAGGGATTCCATGATCAGGACCGCATAGGGGGCCCCGACCATGGGTCCGGTGACCGAAAACCCCGGCGGATTCTCCCCGGCCAGATAGATTCGGCTCATGGACAGAGAGGTCGGCGGACCGGGAAGCGCCAGCTCCCTGCACAGCCGGTGCAGGTCGCCGCCGCTGCTGACCAGGACGGCCAGGGGCGGCAGATCCAAGGCATTGTCGCCCCGAAAGGGGTTGATGACGGCGTCCCGGTCGGTCACGGCGAAAGG
>JAABSQ010000458.1 GCA_011390315.1 Desulfobacteraceae bacterium | reverse complement strand
CGATGGCGATGGTGAAACCGATGCCGCCGCCCACGGCCAGGGTGAGGGCCCGTCCCAGATCCCAGGCGTCCTGGGGATTGTCCACGCCCACGATTTTGGACATGATCACCAGACAGGCGAAGAGAATGGCGCAGTTGGTGGTGATCAAGGGCAGAAAGACCCCCAATGCCTTGTACAGAGGCGGAAAGAATTTCCGCACATACATTTCCACAAACTGAACCGAGGAGGAGATGGCGAAAATATAAACGATGTAACTTAAAACTGTAAGGTCGATCCGCGCCGCCGCCTCCTTGGACACAAACAGCCCCGCCGCCCGGGTGGTCAGGGGTGCGCCGGGCATCAGAATGAAGGTCGTGATCGCCCAGCTGATAGTGGCCGCGATGGTGATGACGAAGATCACCGCGCACCCCATCCCGAAGGCGGTGTCGATGCGGCGGGAAACGCCGATGAAAGGGCAGATGCCCACAAAATAGTAGAGAACGAAATTGTTGATCAGCGCCGCGCCGATCCCGATCAGAAGAATATCCACCAAATAGACCATCGGTTCTTACCCCCTCTCCGCTTTTTCAGCGCGGTATGTGCCGTACCAGTTGATCAGCCCCAGCAGCAGCCCGAAGGTGAGAAATGCCCCGGGCGGCAGCACCATGATGACCCAGTCGGGCCAGACCTCGGGCAGCACCCGAATGCCGAAGAAATGGCCGGTGCCGAGAATTTCCCGAACCGCCGCAATGGAGGAGAGGGCCAGGGCGAAGCCGATGGACTGGCCGATCGCATCGGCGCCGGCGGCGACCACGTTCTGTTTCGAGGAGCAGACCTCGCACCGGCAGATGATGAGGCAGTTGACGATGATCAGGGGAATATAGGGACCCAGCACCTTGCTCATCTGGTACACGTAGGCGGCCAGAAACCGGTCCGCGATGGTGACGAAGGTGGCGATGGTGAGGGTGAAGATGACGATTCGCAGATGCGGTTTGAGCAGGTTTCGAATCAGGCTGACGATGACGTTGGCGCAGAACAGCACGAACAAGACCGCCCCGGACATGGTGATGGCGGCCTGCATGCCGTTGGTCACCGCCAGGGTCGGGCAGAGCCCCAGGAGCTGGCGATAGACCGGGTTTTCCGGCAGGATCCCCTGGATGAATCGTTCAGCGGAAGTCGGTTGGTCGGGCATGGTTGTATCCTCCGGCTATTGAGCGGCGAGCTTTCCCTTGAGGTCGGCGACCGCGGTGTTGACGATAGTGGCGACGGCTCTGGACGAGATAGTGGCTCCGGTAATGGCGCTGATTTCGTTCTCTTCATCCGCCCTATCCTTGACCACTTCGAGGGGCCGGTCGGTCTGCCTGCCGATGAACTGGCCGCGCCAGTCTTCCTCGACGATCTTGTTGCCGAGGCCGGGGGTCTCCTTCTGCTCCAGAACAAAGATGCCGGAGATTTCTTCCGCGGACGGGTCGAGCCCCAGAAGGAGTTCGATTTTGTCGGCATATCCCTGGCCGCCGGCCTTCACCACCCAGCCGAGCCGACCCTTTTCAGGATCCCGGGCCTCCAGAACCGAGTAGGCGGTCTGGCGGCCGTTTTTGGTCACCGCCACCGAGGTCGGCTGAATCTCCAGGGTTTTTTCCGCTTCGGCCAGCTCTTGGGCCCGGGCCGCGCCCAGAACCAGTTCCGGCACCTTTTCTCGGGTCTCGTTGATCTTGTTCTCTTCGATTCGAGGCCCCAGGGTCAACTGAATGCCGGCCAGGGAGGAGCCGAAGCAGATGGCCAGAACCAGGACCAGCCAGGCCTGTATGATCTTATTGTCCTTCAGCCGCGCCATCATGCTGGGCGGCATGGGTTCCATGGGCTGTATCGGTTTCATAATCGGTATCCTGTTATGCCGCAACGGCGCCTAAGGGCCGGGGAATGGTCCAGCGATTGATAAGAGGAGTAACGGAATTCATCAGCAGCACCGCGAACATGACCCCTTCGGGGTATCCGCTATAGGCCCGAAGCAGCATAATCAATGCCCCGACGCCCGCACCGAAGATCAGTTTTCCTTTGGGGGTCAAGGGGCTGGAGACCGGATCGGTGGCGATGAAAAAGGCGCCGAACAGAAGCGATCCGCCGGCCAGGTGGTGCAGCACCGTCCACTCGGAGCCCGGATTCAAAAGGTTGCCGATGCCGGCCAGCACCACCACCGCACCAAGCACCCCCACCGGGATTTCCCAGGAGGCGGTCCGGCGGAAGCAGAGATAGATGCCGCCGATGATGCAGGCCAGAGCGCTGGTCTCTCCGAGGGAGCCGTTGGTGAATCCGAAGAAGAGATCCCACAGCGGCGCCACCACCCCGCCCTGTTTATAAACATCCATGGGGGTGGCCCGGGTGACCGCATCCACGGTACCGGCGGGGTCATGATATCCCGAAGCCCCCAGAGCGGTGGCGAAGGCGATCATCACGAAAGCCCGGCCCACCATGGCCGGGTTGAAGATGTTCATCCCCAGACCGCCGAACAGGGTCTTGCCGATGCCCACCGCCGTGAATGATGCGATGACGCCCACGTACCAGGGTGCGGTGCCGGGAAGGGACAGGGCCAGAATCACCCCGGTCACCGAAACCGAATAGTCGTTCAAGGTCGACTCGCCCCCCCGCATGCGGGTAAAAAGAGCTTCCGCCGCCAGGCAGCTGCCCACGCAGATCAGGAGCTGCTTGACCGCATACATCTGG
>JAABSQ010000457.1 GCA_011390315.1 Desulfobacteraceae bacterium | reverse complement strand
CAGCGCCATGGCGACCACCGGCGCCAGTGCGATCAGTACATCGATCATCATGCGACGGGTGGTCAGATCGGTGCTGGACAGATGGGGCGAAGGCGCCACATGAAGCACGGGCGCCGCTTTCTCCGGAGCCGATTCAGATTGTTGTGTCTTTTCCGCCATAAGAATTGTCCTATCGAGGGCTCACCGTTTCATCCCTCGCCTTTACAGGGATTGAAATTATTTTTTGCTGTCGGCGATCACCACCGCCTTGCCGG
>JAABSQ010000456.1 GCA_011390315.1 Desulfobacteraceae bacterium | reverse complement strand
TCTATGTATTTCTCCCGCCATCAAAAGAAGGTAAGTAGAATGCGGTAACCGGTTACACCCGCAATTAAACTTCCAACCTCACGGAAGGTTCCCATGAGCACCGACATCGATTTTAAGAACGGAGAGCTGACGGACATGGCCGCCGTCGGGGCCATTGATCCGCATTCGGTTCGAATCTGGTTGCGAACCGAACAGCCCGGCAATTATCGAATCGAGTGGCGGCCGAAAAAGGACGGGAATCGGATCACGGAACGGACAGTATCCATTCCGGAAAAAAATGAAAACGACAACACCACCAGTTTTCAACTGCCGGGAAACGAAAAAGGAGAAGACCGGCTCAGGCCCCTGACCCGATATCAGTACCGGATCATCCGGTCTTCCGATGAAGCGGTGGTGGTTCGGGGGAACTTTGAAACCGCCCCGGAACATTCCGAAGCGACCCCGTCGCCTTTTTCCATCGCGCTGATGAGCTGCAACCAGCCTTACGATAAAAAAGGCCGGGTACAAAAGGCCTCCGTGCAGATGCTGCGGGCGGTGAAAAAATGTCTTCGGGCGCACAAAACCAAATTCGTCTTCATGATGGGCGACCAGATGTACTCGGACCTTCCCGAGAAACTGTCCCTCTTCAATAAAGAGTACTTCTCCAATGTAGCCCCGGCCGGCCGAAAACGAATTCTCGACTGCACCCCCACGGAGGTGCGCCACTTGTATCACCGACGCTACCGCCATTTCTGGAACTTGCCCGAATGGAAGGCCATTCAGGCGGAATTCCCCTGCTGCCCCATCGTGGATGACCACGACATTATCGACAACTGGGGTTCCGACCCGGCCCATGAACAACCCGAGTGGCGCTCCATCATCGAGGGGGCGCGGATGTCCTATTTCGATTACCAGGCTTCCCGACTGCACCCGCCCCGGGCCCTGTTGCCCGATGAATTCCATTACCACTTCACCTATGGGCACACCGCCGCCTTCGTCATGGATATCCGCTCCAAACGGCGGGCCGGCGACAACGCCCGGCTGTTTTCGGATGCACAGGAAAAAGCGCTGAAGGATTTTCTGTATGTGCATCAATACCATAAAATCCTCTTCATCGTATTGAGCGTGCCGATCATCCATCTGCCCAAACTGGCGGCCAAAGTCGCCGCACGCATTACCCACTCCGGAGAGGATTTTTCGGACCGCTGGTCTTCCGGAGGCCATATTCGGGATCGGGACCGGGTTTTGAAGATCCTTCACGAGCACCAGACCAGACACCCGTTTCAGCAGCTGGTCCTGCTGAGCGGCGACATCCATATCGGCTGCGTCCACAAGATCCTGTGGAACAAGAAATGGCCGGTCCTGCACCAGTTCATTTCCAGCGGCATCACCCATTATCCGGGGTATTTCATTCAGCTCGGGTCCCGAATGCTGATCCGGATGAATCATCAGATCCTCACAGAAGACGGGTCCCTGTCCGGCAAGGTCCAACTGGTCAAGGGGATCCAAGGGCACAAAAAGAACCCCTACGGCGGCATGAATCTCGGCATCATCGACATCGAAACCCCCTCCCCCGACGCCGTTCCCCGGCTCCGCTTCATGCTGTACGGCCATAAAGGCGAGGAGCCGGTTCGGGCGTTTGCTTCGGATTTGATTGTGCCGTATGGGGAGTGATGCGGCATGCGGTTCAATCCTGCGTCATGGATGAAAGACAAAATGTGTTTTCATCAAAATACCCGATAATCCTTGCTACCCGCCGGACCGTCCGCCCAACACCGTAAAATTCACCGAATCGTAGTTCCCGGCAAGATCCATCACCGTCAGTTGGTATCGGCCGGGGCGATCGAATCGGTAATGGCGCACGTCGTCGATGGGTGAATGCCCGATCAGTTCGCCGTTGAGGAGCCAATAGAGCCGGCCCCGTCCGCCCCGGGCCTGGAGGGTAATGGAGGGAAGCCGGGTGCGCGGTCCGGGCGGCCGGAATACGGTATCGGGTTCCACGCCCATGATCCGGATGGTATCCATTCGGGCCGCAACCGGCCCCCGGCAGATCGGGTCCGGACGGGGAATTCGGGACATGACCTTTATGCGGGGAGAGAGCCAGGGCGCGGCCGCACGGGGCCATCGGGCGATCTTCTGCACGATCGGATCGGGACAGGGGCATTCGGCTTCCACCCGCAGCCCGGTTTTCGGATTGATCAGCACCGTCACGGGATTGGGCAGCCAATGGCGGTCGGTCCGGTCCGGCAAGGTGGGCGGGACCGCTCCGTTGAGGACCCATGCATGCCGCCGCTCATGACAGAGGGGATCGTCTTCATCCGCCGGCGGTTTGCCCAAAGGCCAGCAGATCTCCTTTCGGGCCACCGAATCGGGCGCCGCCGAAGACGGGCCGTACCGCCTGGGCAGGCTGTCGACGATGTTGAAAAGCAGAGGCGCCGCCGTAGCCCGGCCGTATTGCCCCGGAGAAGGGGTACCGTCGGGACGCCCCACCCAGACCCCCAGGGTATAGCGATCGGTCACCCCGATGCACCAGGCATCCCGAAACCCGTAGCTGGTGCCGGTTTTCCAGGCCACCCGTCGGGATCGATCCAGGAACAACCGCCCGGCCGGCAGATCGGGCCGGCGGTTCTCTTCCAGAACCTGGCGAATGATATAGGCCGCCCCCTCGGTGAGCATGCGCCGCTCCATCACCGGGTCTTCCTTTGTATATCGAAGCCGGCCGGCCAGACCTCGCCGGGACAGGGCGGTATAGGCGGAAACCAGATCTTCCAGGGATGCCCCCACCCCGCCGAGAATCATGGTCAGATTGGGACCCTGATGAGATGGATACTGAAGTTTCAACCCGCCCTGCCGAAGCCGGGCATCGAAAAACCGGGGACCGACCCGGTCCAGGAGATCCACCGCCGGCAGATTGAGGGATCGCCGCAGGGCCTCGGCCGCCCCCACCGGGCCGCTGAAGTGATCGGTGAAATTGTCCGGCCGGTATCCGCTGAAGG
>JAABSQ010000455.1 GCA_011390315.1 Desulfobacteraceae bacterium | reverse complement strand
CCTTCATCAAGTCGTTGAGGTCCTTGAAATAGGCGGAATAGCCCGATACCCGAACCATCAGCTCGGGGTATTTTTCGGGATGCCGCCGGGCGTCCCGCAGCATTTCATAGGTCATGATGTTGAATTGAACCTGCTGCCCGCCGCTTCGAAAATAGGCCTCGATGGTCCGGGCGAAGCGGTCGGCCATCCCCTCGGAATCCGCCTCGGGGGTGTACTTGATGTTGAGGGCCCAGCACCCCGGCACCTGAACCCCGCCCAGTTCGGCCACCGAATTGAGGCAGGCGGTCAGCTCCGGGGCCGCGCCCGAAACCGGGGTGATGCCGCTGGAAAAGACCTCTCCGGATCGCCGGCCGTTGGGGAGGGCTCCGGTGATGCCGCCCAGCCCGGCATGGTTGGTCATGGTCCAATAGGCGGGCCGGTAGGGGCCGCCTCGATAGTTGGTGTGGGACTGGTAGACCTCGAACAGATGACGGACCAGGTTTTGGGCGTTCTTCCGGGCGATGGGGGCTTCCGTGCCGAACTTGGGGGTGCGGTTCTTAAGATAAAGGGCCGCTTTTTGACCTTCGGGGCCCGGAAAATCCCTTCGGACCATGTCGATAAGTTCGGGAAAGGTGAATTTCTTGTCCTGAAATACGGCGGCTTCGATGGCATTGAGAGAGTCCACCACGTCGGCGAATCCGATATGGGTGGCCCCCGAGGAGTTGTAGAGGGCCCCGCCGCGGATCAGGTCCCTGCCTTTTTCCATGGGGCCGTGGAAGAAGGCGGAAAAGAGCGGGGACGGCATCATCTCCTGGTGGATCGCCCCCAGATACTCGTTCAGCTCGATGGCCTGCTCGATGAGCCAGTCGAGCTGGGTCTTGAACGCCTCCCAGAAGGCCTCGAAACTGGTCAGGCCGGCCGGGTCCGGGGTGGCGGGGCCGATTCGGGTGTCGCCGGTGATGGATCGTTTTCCTTGAAACAGGGCCATCTCCAAGGGGGCGGCCAGGTTGAGCATGATGGAGCTGGAGGCCGGGTAATCCCTGCCGGCGGAGGCCAGTTCCACGCACCCGATCACGGCGTAGTCCCGGGCGTGTTCCAGGGTTTCCCCCTGGCCGGTCAGGGCCGCGATGTTGGCCCGGTCGTTGAAAAAGGCGGGCGCCGCCCGGGTGTTGAGAACCACCCGGGACACCCTTCGGCAATATTCCGGCGGGTTCTTTTCGTAATCATACCGGGCGTTGACGTTGGGGTCCCGGATGCGCAGCAGTTCGGTGGCCCGCAGCATCAGGTAGGTGAGGTCGTTGACGGCGTCTTCGCCCCGCTCGTCCACCCCGCCCAGGGTGATGGCCGGCACCACTCCGGCGCCGCCGAACATCTCCTCGGAGGCTTCGGGGACCATAATGA
This sequence comes from Desulfobacteraceae bacterium, assembly GCA_011390315.1. Taxonomy (GTDB): domain Bacteria; phylum Desulfobacterota; class Desulfobacteria; order Desulfobacterales; family Desulfococcaceae; genus JAABSQ01. The sequence goes on along the minus strand of JAABSQ010000455.1, from coordinate 1,602 downwards.
CGTTGTCGGCGATTTTGAGCCACAGGCACCCGATCAGTTCCAGGGCCTTCTCGACGGTCAGTCGCCCCTCCGCCACATCCCGCCGGTAATAGGGAAAGAGCACCTGGTCGAGCCGACCCGGACTCATGGCCATGTTGATGTTTTCGGCATGGATGCCCACCTGGCAGATCCAGACGGCGTTGACCGCCTCCCGGAAGGTGGCGGCGGGTCGGGCCGGCACTTTGCGGCAGATCTTTGCCATTTCGGACAACACCGCCCGTATGTCGGAATCATCGGTCACCCCGGCCAGCATCTGCGCCTCATCGGCCAGATGATCGGCATAGGCGATAATGGACGCGAGGGAGATCTGGACGGCCTTGAAGAAATCGGCCTGCCGCAGGCTCTCTTTCGTGCCGGTCCGAATCGCATCGGATTCCCGTTCGGCGGCCATCTCGATCAGGCCCGACAGGCCGTATGTCAACATGGGTTCATACGTGGGCACCGCATGGGAAATACAGCCGGCTTTGCCGGCGAGGAAGAAGACCAGGCTTTCGAAAAGGCGAAGGCATTCGGGATTGTCGAACCGCTTCCGGGCCAGCTCCTGAACGCTTTTGTCCATCCAGAAGGGGAAAACCTCCAGGTTGAGTTCCCGGGCGTCTTCGGGGCTGAGTTTCTGGGGATTCTTGGCCCGGGTGCTGACGGTGTCCAGCTCGGGCCAGAGGGTGAGGGCGAAAAATTCGGGGAAAAGGGGCGCGCCCAGGGGTTTGCTGGTGGTGGTTCCCGCCAGCAGATTCCGGTCGGGGAAGAAGGGCTGCTTGCGGTGGAGAAAATGGGCGACCTTTTTGGCCTGGCGAACTTCCGGGGAATCGGTTTCGTCATCCTGAAACCGCAGGTACCGGGTGACGTGACGGGCCCGCTCGATGCAGATTTCCGGTATTCGCGAAAAAGCGAGGCTGCGGAGTTCCTTCAGCCGGGGCAGGGACGCCAGGGTGTGATCTTTCAGGGCGATATCCTCGAGGGTGATCTTGCGCATGGGTTACATCCTTATGGTTGAAATGGGCGCTTTCGCCAGACATCCAGTCCGATGGCTTGGCGGTGGTGCTCCCAGGCGTCGTCCAGGAGCAGGAAATACCCGAAAAGCCGGTACCGGTAGCGGGCCGGGTCCACAGAGGAATGGAACGGCTCGTTCAGGGCGGTGGCGTAGATCAACTGGCCCAGAAAGAGGCCGTCGGCGATTTCCACCAGCTCGTCGAGGCAGAATCCGATGGGGGCGGGGCCCCCGATCAGGCGGCCGCCTCCCGGTCCCAGAAGGTCATGTCCTCCTCCGACATTCCGCGAAGATAGGGGCCGCTTTTCAGGTGTTCGGCGTACGGACCCGGCCGGTTCCAGTACCCCTTTTTTCGCCTTTTCGACCAGGTCGTAGTGGGGCAGGCTCGAGGGACGGCTTCGAAGCTCCCGCACTCGGCGGGGGTAGCGTTCCGCCAGATCGGGGCTTTCGTCCAGGAGCATGCTCAGCTTTCTGCCGCTGATTCTTTCAAAGGATTTGCCGGCCCAGGGAAAGATGTATCTCCCGATCCCCTGCCAGACCAGGTTCAACACATTGGGGAGGTCGATTGGGTCCCA
>JAABSQ010000454.1 GCA_011390315.1 Desulfobacteraceae bacterium | reverse complement strand
CCGGCGCTATTTCGCGGAGGCGCTGGAAATATTTTTCCGGGTCCCTGAGCCCGTCCGGGTGGTCGATGCGGATTCCGTCAAGCAGCCCGTTGCGCAGCCACTCCAGTATCAGCCGGTGGGTTTCGGCAAACGCGGCTTCATTTTCGATCCGCAGGGCCGCCAGTTCGTTGATGGCGAAAAACCGGCGATAGTTCAGATCCTCGGACGCCGTGTGCCAGTATGCCAGGCGGTAATGCTGAGCGCCGAGCAGCCGGTCCAGGGCATCGACATCCGCGTTGATCTCCGTCACCACTGCATCGGCATCGGCCCGGTCCAAAAGGGACGAACAAGACTCGGGGCGAAGCGGGAACCGATGGTCATGGTAGCGGACGGTAAAGCGCCCCTGCCGGTGCGCCAGTCGAAGTTCTCCCGCCTCCAGCACCCGGCCGTAATGGTCGCCGAGCACGGGCAGCAGCACCTTTTTGCCGATTCGTTCCTCGGGCGGATTCCAGTCTATATCGAAATACGGCGCGTACCGGCTGGAGGGTCCGTTTTCCAGCACATCCCACCACCAGCGGTTTTCAGGCCCGGTAACGGCCATATGGTTGGGCACCACATCAAGGATCTGGCCGAGGCCGCACCGGCGCAGCGCTGCACAGAGCCGTGCGTGGGCTTCCGTACCGCCCAGTTCCGCGTTGATCCGGCCGGGATCCACCACGTCGTAACCGTGGGTGCTTCCGGGTGCGGCTTGAAGATAGGGCGAGGCGTAGAGGTGGCTGACCCCCAGGGCCTTCAGGTAATCGGCCAGTCCTGCGGCATCGTCGAGGGTAAACCCGGCGTGAAACTGGAACCGGTAGGTGGCGCGGATAATGGTTTTCATGGGGTGCTGTTTTCCTGTTTAATTTTGTTTATGAGCTTAAGGT
>JAABSQ010000453.1 GCA_011390315.1 Desulfobacteraceae bacterium | reverse complement strand
GGTGACAGGGCGGTGATTATTTGAACTTGGAAGCAGCCGACTTGACAGCATTGCCGAGCGAGTCCCACGCACTGTCGATACCTGTTTTGAGATCCTCCCAGGCTCCATCACCGGCCTGTTGCAATTCCGCCATCTTATCCTCAATGTCTTTGCGCTTTGCCCGCAGGTCCTCCAACTGTTTTTCATATTGGATTTTCGATTCGGCCCCCGCCTGATCGGCCTTTGCTTTCAATTTATCGATCTCGGCATTCCATTCATCCATTTTAGCTTTCATTTTTTGCACATAGGCATCTCTTTTTTCGGCCATGACGGTTTTCTCCTTTTGAGTTCCATTTACGATATCAATGCTCTTCCGGGAATACCCCGGTCTGGGCATCAGGATTCATCATTGTTTCCTTCTGTCGGGTTCCACCGCTCTTTCAAATCAGGAATGCTTTCGCTATGGGTCAGAATCACTATCTCATCACCTTTACGAAGCTTGGTTTCCTCATCTGCAAGAGAGAACCGGTTTTCTCGATAATAACAAATGACCCGGGCATTGTCGGGAAGATCGAGTTCGGCGACGCGCTTTCCCTTCTCTTTGTCCACGGTGAAGGTGAAGAATCTCGCCTCTCCTTTAATCACCGTGGAGAGTTCCAGGATATCCACGCCTTCCACCATGTCGGCCAGGTAGCGGCTGATGGTCCGGGAGGGCAGGATGGTGTCTGTGAGGTCCAGTTCCCGGCAGATTCCCTCAAATTCAGGGTCCTCAAGACTCGGGATGACCCGTTTGAAGCCCAAAGATCGTCCGACCAAACTCGATATCAAATTTGTCTGATCGCTGTCGGCCAGGCAGAAGAGCACATCGGTCTGATCCGGACCCACCTCGCGCAGAATCGCCGGATTGCTCCCGTCTCCATTCAGAAAACTGCAGTCCAGAATATCCGAGAGTTCCTCGATCTTTTCCGGGTTCTTTTCGATAACGATCACCTCATGGCCTCGTTCGATCAACAACTCAGCGGTCCCTACGGTGATTTCACCGGCGCCTACAAAAGCAATTCTCATCGCCTACGACAACCTCCTTCCAATCCAGGTCCCGGGGTAGACCATCACCAGCCAGGCAAGTATTTCCAGCCTTCCCAGGAGCATGTCAACACAAAGAATCCCTTTGAGCAAAATCGGCATCTCAGCACCGACCACCCCTGCCGAAAGTCCGACCGTCCCTGTGGCCGAGACCACTTCGAAAAGGGAATCCAGCGGATCATATCCCATGAAAACAAAAGGCAGCCATGAAATGAGAATGACCGCCGCAAACAGCAGCACAATGAGAAAGGCTTCCTGAATCGCCGTCTCTTCCATGTGCCGGCCGGCGATCCGCGGTTCAACCACCGCATGTGTGCTGGCCCCGGCCCGCCTGAGCAGCACGCGCAAAAGACTGATGATCATCAGAAGACGCAAGATCTTAAAACCACCGGCTGTCGAACCGACGCCGCCGCCGACGGCCATGGTCATGATCAGCACGAGCTTGGCGGAGGCGTGGAGCTGCGATAGATCCATGCTTGAGAAGCCCGCTGTCGTCTGGGCGGAAAAAACGACAACCGGCGCATGATGAAGCGCCTGCATCCATCCGGCGTCTTGCGTCACAACCAGGCAAATGCCAAACAACAGGCTCGCAATCCCGCCCATGATCAGAAGCCCGCGCAATTGCAGCACGTCGGTGGCCGGTCGAGGGCCTTTTTTATACAGCCTGGAATAGAAACTCAGAGGGACCGCACCCGCCAGGCAGATCAGGATAACGGAAAAGTGAACGATTGGACCGTCCAGAGCGGCAAGACTTGCTTCATGAGGTGCAAACCCTCCGGTGGAGACCGACGCCATCGTATAGAGCAGCGCGTCGAAAAATCCGACCCCCTCGACCCATAAAAGCAGAATGCCGGCTCCGGTCAGAATGGCATACACGACCAGCACCCGGTGTGCATGGGCTTTTGTACCGCCCACCAGATCGTCTTCCATGGCTTCGGTGAAAGCGATTCTTTTGGCTGTCGTCCCCGGCCGGAAGAGCAGGGCGAGGGAGAAAACCACAATTCCGAGGCC
>JAABSQ010000465.1 GCA_011390315.1 Desulfobacteraceae bacterium | reverse complement strand
ACGAAAACGACACCGAGCCGGTCGAGGCGACAGCCGAGGCGGAAGAAACCGAAGCGCCCTCTGTCGAAGAGACGGAGACCGAAGAGGTTGCCGAACCCGTGGCCGAGGAAGCCTCCGCCGAAACAGCCGCCACCGAGGAACCCGAGGCCGTGGAAGCAGAAGCCGAACCGGCCCGGACGCCGGCGGAGACCAAGCCCGCGGCCGAAAAACGGCCGGTGGAAGAGGCCGATACAGCAAAGATCATTCGAAAGCCCGCCCCGCCGAAGCCGCCTGAACCGGAAAAACCGGCGGAAGAACCGGTTGCAGAGGAAGCCGCCCCCTCCCCGGCCGAACCGGTGGAAGAAGAAAAACCGGTCGAGCCGTCCCCCGGGAAAACCGAAACCGAAGCGCCGGCCGAGACGGAAGCGAAAACGGCGCCGCCCGAGGAAACCGAAGCACCCGAGCCCCCGACAGAACCCGCGGAAACGGCTGAAACCGAATCGACCGAAACGGCCGGCGGCGCGGAAGCGGAAACCCCGACCGAGGCCGAAGAAACCATAACCGCCGAAGCTCCGGCCGGCGAGGAAGCGGAAACACCCTCGGAAAAGGCCGATAAAAAATCGAAAAAGAAAAAGAAGGGCAAGAAAGAAGCCCCGGCCAAAATCATTACCCTGCCGCCCAAGGTGAAGGAGCGGGTCGCCGAGAAGGTGGCCGAGGCCCAGGCCGCATCCAAAACCGCGGAGCCGGCCGCAGGCCGGGGCGGACGCCAGGAGGTCGCTGGTGGGCCCGATACGACGGAGCAGCAGGACCGCAGGTCCAAAAAGGGCCGTAAAGGCGAAAAGGCGGAACCGGAAGCGGAAACCCGCTGGGCCAAGAAAAAGATTTCTTTCAAACGCAAAGAAGTGGTCGAGGGCTCCGACCTTTACGGCGGCCGAGGCAAAAAAGGCAAAAAGGGTCCCAAGGGCAAGGCCGCACCCAAGGGGCAAAAACCCCAGATCACCACCCCCAAGGCCATTAAACGGCGGATCAAGGTCGACGATACGATTATGCTCTCCGATCTGGCCAAGCGAATGGGCATCAAGGCCAATGAAATGATCAAAAAGCTGATGATGCTCGGGGTGATGGCCACGGTCAACCAGACCATCGATTACGATACCGCGGCCCTGGTGGCCTCGGAATTCGGGTATGAGGTGGAAAGGGCTTCCTTTGAAGAACAGGAGATTCTGGAAGTGGTGGACAAGCACATCGACCCGGAAACCGCGGTGGAACGGCCTCCGGTGGTGACCATCATGGGCCATGTCGACCACGGCAAGACCTCCCTTCTGGATGTGATTCGCAAGACCCGGGTCACCGAAGGAGAGGCCGGCGGAATTACTCAGCACATCGGCGCCTACAGCGTCTCCACCGAAGGCGGTCAGATCACATTCCTGGATACCCCCGGTCATGAGGCATTCACCTCCATGCGGGCCCGGGGCGCCACCGTCACCGACATCGTGGTCTTGGTAGTGGCCGCCGACGACGGGGTCATGCCCCAGACCATCGAGGCCATCAACCACTCCAAGGCCGCCGAGGTGCCGATCATCGTGGCCGTCAACAAGATGGACAAGGCCGGGGCCGATCCCGACCGGGTGATGCGGGAATTGTCCGAACAAGGGCTGGTTCCGGAAGACTGGGGCGGAGACACCATCTTCGTTCAGGTCTCCGCCAAGCAGAACACCGGCATCGAGTCTTTGCTGGAGATGATCCTGCTTCAGTCCGAATTCCTGGAATTGAAGGCCAATCCGGAAAAACACGGGCTCGGGTATGTGGTGGAAGCCAAACTCGATTCCGGTCGGGGACCGGTGGCCACCATTCTGGTCCAGGACGGCACCCTGCGCGCCGGAGAGCCGGTGGTCTGCGGGGTCCACCACGGAAAGATTCGGGCCATGGTCAATGACCTGGGCGAGTTCGTGGATGAGGCCGGGCCCGCCGTCCCGGTGGAAATTCTGGGCCTCTCCGGTGTTCCCAATGCCGGGGATGAACTGGTGGCGGTGGAAGACGACAAGAGCGCCAAACAGATCAGCGAACATCGGCTCCAGAAACAGCGCTCCCTCGAACTGGCCAAGACCAGCCGGGTGAGCCTGGAAGGGCTCTTCGAACGGATGAAGGAGGGAGAGGTCAAGGACCTCAACGTCATCATCAAGGCCGACGTCCACGGTTCTATCGAGGCGCTTTCCGATTCCCTGGTCAAGCTCTCCAACGAAGAGGTCTCCATTCAGGTCATCCATTCCGGCACCGGCACCGTCAATGAATCCGACATCTCCCTGGCCGCGGTATCCGAGGCGATCATCATCGGGTTCAACGTGCGGCCCAGCGCCAAGGTGCAGGCAATGGCCAATGAAGAGCAGGTGGATATGCGGTTTTACAACATCATCTACAATGTCATCAAAGACGTCAAGGATGCCATTCTGGGTATGATGGAATCCACCTATGAAGAGCGGGTTCTGGGCCGGGCCGAGGTCCGACAGGTCTTTTATGTGCCGAAGATCGGCGCGGTGGCCGGTTGCTATGTCACCGACGGCAAAATCGAGCGGGGACGACTGATCCGGCTGGTTCGGGACGGCATCGTGGTCCACGAAGGCAAGATCGCCTCTTTGAAGCGGTATAAAGACGACGCCAAGGAGGTGCAGCACGGGTACGAGTGCGGTATCGGTATCGAGGGGTACAACGATATCAAAGACGGCGACGTGATCGAATGCTACTACCTCGAGGAAATTCGGCCGGAGCTTTAATCCATGGATTTTATCCATATCATCATCGGAATACAGAGATAACGCAAGCCTATGATTGTCGGAATCGGGTTTATCGAGTTCAGGCTTCATGACTGCCATTCATTGAAAGGCAAACGAAGCGTCGTCAAGTCCATTGTCGCGCGGCTGAGAAATCAGTTCAACGCGTCGGTGGCGGAGGTCGGCGCCAATGATGTCCATCAGCAGGCCGAGATCGGTTTTTCCATGGTGGGAAACGATCGGCAGGTCATCAACTCCAAAATAGACAAGGTTTTCAATATGGCGGAGTCTCTGGGGCTTGCGGAAATCGTCGACACCGACATGGAGATCATCAGTTTATGAAGTCTTTTTCACGCGCGGATCGGGTCAGCAATGAAATCCAGAAAATTCTGGCGGAGATCCTGTGCAAGGATATCAAAGATCCCCGGCTGGAGATGGCGACCATTACCGGGGTGGAAATGACCAAAGATCTGCGGATCGCCCGCATCTATTTCGCCGTCACCGGCGGGGAAGATAGAATCGAAAAGGCGCAGCAGGGATTTCAGAGCGCGATCGGGTTTATTAAACGGACCCTTGCCAGTGAACTTGAATTGCGGTATATGCCCGATCTCAAATTTTTTTATGACAAATCTTTCGATTACGGGGCTCGAATTGACGCACTTCTCAAGTCGATCAACACTGAAAATGGAAAAGATTCTTCTCCATCTGAAAAGGAGTAATCGGATACTGGTCGCCTCCCATGTCAATCCGGACGGCGACGCCATCGGCGCGCTGATCGCCCTGGCCCTGGCCCTGGACGCTCTGGGCAAGACGGTCACCCTTTACAACGAAAGCCCTATTCCGGCGGTGTATCGGTTTCTTCCGGCCATCGACCGGATCACCGACCGGGTGGAAGACCCGACGGTCTTCGACACGGCGGTGATTCTGGATTGCGGAAACATCACCCGGGTGGGGGGCATCGCCGAAGCGCTCGACCGGATTCCGATGGTCATCAACATCGACCATCACGTGACCAACACCCGATTCGGAGATTTGCACCTGATCGATACCGAGGCCTGCGCCACCGCCGAAATCGTATATAAACTGATCAAGGACCTGGAGGCGCCCATCACCCGGGACACCGCCGTGGCGATCTATACCGGCATCTTCACCGATACCGGCTCGTTTCGGTTTTCCAATACCAACCGGTCCGCCTTCTCCATCTGTGATGAAATGGTGCGGCGGGGGGTGGAGCCGTACCGGGTGGCCAAGCACGTCTATGGGACTTACTCTCTGGGCAGAATCAAGTTGTTGAACCTGGCCCTGGATTCCATTGAAATCTCCAGGGACGGCCATCTGTCCATCATGACCCTGACCCGCGACATGTTCGAGGAGACCGGCACCCATTCCGAGGATGTGGACGGGCTGATCAATTACGCCAAACGGATCGAGGATGTCCGGGTGGCGGTTCTGATTCAGGAATACCGGGAAGGCGGGCGCCGCCGGCTGCATGTCAGCCTGCGGTCCGACGGCAGCGTCGATGTGGCGACTATCGCCGCCGCTTACGGCGGCGGCGGACATCCGATGGCGGCCGGTTTCAACATCGATGCCAGCCTGCCCGAATTGAAAAACGGCATCCTGGATTGGATGGACAAGCGTATTCCTGAAGCATGCGGCATGCAGTAGACGGCATACTGGTGGTGGACAAACCGGCGGGGATCAGCTCGGCCAGGGTGGTGGCCCGGGTCAAGTCGATTCTGAAGGCGCGAAAGGCGGGCCATGCCGGCACCCTGGACCCCTTTGCCACCGGGGTGATGGTCTGCTGCATCCATCGGGCTACGAAACTCTCCCGGTTTTTTCTGCACAGCCGGAAAACATATGAGGCGGTGCTTCGACTGGGCCGGGAGACCGATACCCAGGATCTCACGGGAACGGTCACGGCCGAAGCGGACCCGGGGATGATCGAGGAAAAAGATCTGCAGGCGGTTTTCGAACGGTTCCAGGGCCGGCAGATGCAGTCGCCGCCCGCCTATTCCGCATTAAAGCACCGGGGGGTGCCCCTGTACAAGCTGGCGCGGCAGGGAACGGCGGTTCAGAAACCGGACCGGGAGATTCTGATTTCGGAGTTGACGATCGAGGAGATCGCGCTCCCGGATGTTCGGTTTACGGTTACCTGTTCGGCCGGTACTTATGTGCGGACCCTGGCGGCGGACATCGGCCGAGCCCTCGGATGCGGGGGCCATCTGGCGGCCCTGAGGCGGACCGCCAGCGGCCATTTCACCCTGGCGAAGGCGGTTCCCCTGGACCGGGTGGCGGAATTGACGGATGCCGGTCGGATCGAGAACCGAATGATTCCCATGGCCGAGGCTTTGACCGGCATGGCGGGTCATGCGGCGGATAAGCCGTTGACTCAAAAAATAATGTATGGCAATACCATTACTGTGAGGGACTTACCGCCGCCGAAGACCGACGGCGGGTATGTCAAGGTGCTGGATAGGGATGGAAACCTGCTTGCGGTGCTGCACCATGCAAAAGGACGGGAGCGATACGACTATTGCGGTAACTTCGCTCTGAATCCGGCCTGAAGCCGATCGCCCCGCAGGCCCGTTCGGCGGAAAGTACGACATAGCCGCTTGAAATGATCGGGAGAATTCGAAGTTTCGAACCCATGGAACGAGTACAGTCAATTTTAAAAACAGGAGGCAAACAGAAAGTGGTTTTCACAGCAGAAGACAAACAGAAACTGATCGAGGAATACAAGCTGCACGAGTCGGACACCGGTTCTCCCGAAGTGCAGATAGGGTTGTTGACCCACCGCATCTCTTATCTGACGGAACATCTCAAGATCCACAAAAAGGATCATCATTCCCGAAGAGGGCTCCTGATGCTGGTCGGCAGACGCCGCAGACTGCTCGATTATGTCAAAAACAAAGACGTCCAGCGGTACAGAGGGATCATCGAAAGGCTCGGTCTGAGACGGTAGAGACGGTTTCGAATGGACACATTTCTATCCCAAGCAGCAGCCTGCCCGCCTGAAATACGCCTGCACGTCGGCTTACTTGGCCGCACCGGTTTTTTAAGACATCGATATTCATCGATATGCGGGATCGGATAAGCCTTACACATTATGCGGTTTTCAGCCTGAATCAGGCTCGAAAAGCCGCTTTTTTTTAGGAGAAATTTATGGAATTATCATTAAAAGCGGAAATCGGGGGAAAACCCCTCACCATACAAACCGGCAAGGTTGCCAAGCAGGCCTCGGGTTCAGTTGTGGTTCAATACGGAGAGACGACGGTGCTGGTTACGGCGGTATCCACGGATGAAACGCGGCCGGGCATCGATTTTCTGCCCCTGACCGTCGAATATCAGGAAAAAATCTACGCGGCCGGCCGCATCCCGGGCAATTATTTCCGGCGTGAAATCGGCCGACCCAGTGAAAAGGAGACGCTGACGGCGCGTCTGATCGACAGACCCATTCGCCCGCTCTTTCCCAAGGGGTATTTCAATGAGATTCAGGTGATCGCCACCGTGCTCTCCATGGATCAGGAGAACGAGCCGGATGTGCTGGCTATGATCGGAGCCTCCGCGGCCCTGGAGATTTCCGACATCCCCTTTTCCGGTCCCATCGCCTCGGTGCGGGTGGGCCGCATCGACGGGGAACTGAGGGTCAACCCCTCCATCGCCGAGCTGGAGGAATCCGACATCAACCTCATCGTGGCCGGCTCCCGGAGCGGCATCGTCATGGTGGAAGGCGGCGGAAACGTGGTCAGCGAGGCCGATATGCTGGAGGCCATCTATTTCGGCCATGAAGCCATGCAGCCGATTATCGAGATCCAGGCCAAGCTGCGCGAAGCGGTGGGCAAGGCCAAACGGGCCTACGAAACCGCCGCCCGGGACGAAGACCTGGTTCAAAAGCTTCAGGAAGCGGCGCCGTCCAAAATCCGCGAAGCCCTTGTGGTTCCCGAAAAAATGGCGCGACGGGCCGCGCTTCGAGAGGTGAAGACCGGGATCATGGAAATGCTCGGCGAAGAATACGAAGAACGGCGGAAAGAGGTCTCCGGCATTCTGGATGATATTCAGCGGAAAATTTCCCGGGATCTCATTCTGAACGAAGGCCGCCGAATCGACAACCGGCGGTTCGACGAAATCCGCCCCATTTCCTGCGAGGTGAATGTTTTGCCCAGGCCCCACGGCAGCGCGCTTTTCACCCGGGGTGAAACCCAGGTACTGGCGGTATTGACCCTGGGATCGGGCCAAGACGAACAGCGGGTGGAGACCCTGTCCGGGGACGAAACCAAGCGGTTTATGCTTCATTATAATTTTCCGCCTTTTTCCGTCGGCGAAACCAAGCGCATGGGCGGCCCCAGCCGGCGGGATATCGGCCACGGCGGTCTGTCCACCCGGGCCCTGGAGAAGGTCCTGCCGCCCCAGGAGGAGTTCGATTACACCATTCGGGTGGTTTCCGAGGTGCTCGAATCCAACGGCTCCTCATCCATGGGCACGGTCTGCGCCGGCACCCTGGCCTTGATGGACGGCGGGGTTCCCATTCTGAATCCGGTCTCCGGCATCGCCATGGGGCTGGTCAAGGAAGGGGATCAGGTGGCGATTCTGTCCGATATTCTCGGGGATGAAGACCACTCCGGGGATATGGACTTCAAGGTGGCCGGCACCCGCGAAGGGATCACCGCTCTGCAGATGGACATCAAGATTCTGGAGCTGCCCAAAGAGATTCTGGAGAAGGCGTTGCTCCAGGCCCGGGACGGCCGGATTTTCATTATGGACCGAATGCTCTCCACCCTGGGCGAGGCCCGGACCGACATCTCCCCCTATGCTCCCAAGACCACCAGCATTCAGATCAACCCGGACAAGATTCGCGACGTGATCGGCGCCGGCGGCAAGGTGATTCGAGCGCTTCAGACCGAAACCAATACCCGTATCGAGATCGAGGATTCGGGGATTGTAAAGGTGTCGGCCGCATCCTCCGAAGAGGTGGAAGACGCCATCGACCGGATTCGGGCCATTACCGCCGAGCCCGAGGTGGGCGAGATCTACGAGGGCACGGTGGTCAAGACGACCGACTTCGGGGCTTTCGTTCAGATTCTGCCCGGCACCGACGGGCTGGTGCATATCTCTCAGCTGGCGCCCGAGCGGGTCAATAAGGTGACCGATGTGGTCAAAGAAGGGGATACCCTTCGCGTCAAGGTGCTCGAAATCAGCAGAGACGGGAAGATCCGTCTGAGCCGAAAGGCGGTGCTGGAAGAAGAAAAAAATGCCAGTTAACAAGACCGTCCTTCCCAACGGCATCCGCATTCTGACCCATAAGATTCCCCATGTCCGGTCCGTGTCCATGGGGGTCTGGGTCAATGTGGGGGCCCGGGACGAGTCCCCTTCCGAAAGCGGGCTTTCCCATTTCATCGAGCACATGATCTTCAAAGGCACGGCCAAACGGGACGCCTTTCAGATCGCCAAGGAGTTCGACGCCGTCGGCGGCCACACCAACGCCTTCACCGCCATGGAGACCACCTGCTACCACGCCAAGGTGATGGATTCTCACCTCAACACCATGGTGGACATTTTGTCGGACACCTTTCTCAATTCCATTTTCGATTCCGGGGAGGTGGAACGGGAGCGGCTGGTGATTTCTCAGGAGATCGAAATGCTGGAGGACAGCCCGGAAGAATATATCCATGTGCTGTCCGAGAGCGCTTTCTGGGGAGACAACCCCCTGGGGCAGCCCATCAGCGGCAGCCGGGGGAACGTCCTTCGATTCAGCAGCAGCGATATCACCGATTTTTTTCACCGGTTTTACCAGCCCGAACGGATCGTAATTTCGGCGGCGGGCAATCTGGAACACGACCGTCTGGTGGAACTGCTGGGGCCCGCCTTCGAGGCCATCAAGCCGGGCAACGGGTTTCCCGAAAGGACGACGCCGCCGGGGCGCTCCGGGGTTTTCCTGAATGAGCGACAGCTCGGCCAGGCCCACGTCTGCCTCAACACGCAGGGGTTTTCGATTACCGATTCCCGGCGCTACACCGCCTCCCTCCTGAATACGCTTCTGGGAGGCAACATGAGTTCCCGATTGTTTCAGGAGGTTCGAGAGCGCCGCGGTCTGGCCTATTCGGTCTATTCTTATGTTTCCTCCTACGAAGATACCGGCATGACCGGAATCTACGTCGGGACCCATCCGGATAAGGCGGCGGAGGCGATCGAGGTGATTCTCCATGAACTGAAGCGGCTCAAGGAAACCCCGGTGGACGGCGCCGAGTTGCGGGATGCCAAGGAATACACCAAGGGCAGCCTGATGCTGGCCGCCGAAAGCGTAGACAACCAGATGGTCCGGCTGGCTCAAAATGAAATACATCTCGGCTGTTTCAAGGAACTGGAAGCGATTGTAGAAAAGATCGAAGCGGTCACCGAAGAAGACATCCGCGATCTGGCCGGGGACCTGTTTCAACCCGAACCGGCCGCCCTGACCCTGTTGGGTCCCCTGACCGATTCCGGACCTTTCGAGGACCTGGTGCGGACTTTTTAATCGCTTTCATGAACCCGCTCCTGCGCTTTCGCTATATTCGGCCGGAACAGGACCGGGATATTCCCCTGCCCCGCTACATGACACCCGGTTCCGCCGGCATGGACATCTGTGCGGCGGTGACCGAGCCCACGGATCTGACGCCGGGCGGAGTGGTGCTTATCCCCACCGGTTTCGCCCTGGCCATTCCCGAAGGATACGAGGTTCAGATCCGGCCCCGAAGCGGGCTGTCGGTGCGGCATACCGTCGGTATCATCAACGCCCCCGGCACCATCGATGCCGATTATCGCGGCGAAGTGATGGTGCCCCTGATCAATTTCGGAAAAACCGTCTACACGGTGCGCCGGGGGGATCGCATCGCTCAGATGGTGGTTCAATCGGTGTGCCGGGCCCGGCTGGAGGTAGTGGATCGACTCGACGAGACCGATCGCGGCCCCGGCGGTTTCGGGCATACCGGATTTCGCTAAGCAGCACCCAAAGGAAGAAACAACCCCAACCCAGAAGGAGGAAATCACCCATGTCGAAAACCGAAAAGAACCTGCAGAACGCGTTCGCCGGAGAATCCCAGGCCAACCGCAAATACCTCGCATTCGCCGACAAGGCCGAAAAAGAGGGCTACGCCCAGGTTGCCAAACTGTTTCGCGCCACCGCTGCCGCCGAGACGGTCCACGCCCACGCCCATCTTCGGGCCATGAAGGGGGTCGGATCGACCGAGGAAAATCTGAAAGGGGCGATCGAGGGCGAAACCTATGAGTTCAAGGATATGTATCCGCCCATGATCGAGGAGGCCAAGGCCGAGGGCGACAAAGCCGCCGAACGGACCTTCGACTATGCGAATCAGGTGGAGCAGGTTCACGCCAACCTGTATCAGAAGGCGATGGAGAAGATGGGGGACCTGGAGGCGGTGGATTATTATGTCTGCTCGGTTTGCGGCCATACCCTTGAAGGCGCCCCTACCGATAACTGTCCGGTCTGCGGCGCGCTTCCCAAGGCGTATTTCAAACCGGAATAAATCCAGATGGAATTATTGGCTTTGATCATCGTTTTAGCCAAGCCTGAATGATGGCGTGCAGGCCACCCCAGGGTATTCTCCCGGGCCGGGAAGCTGTTTGAGCGAAAGTGAGTTCTTGCCGGGCCGGGAGAATACCCTGGGGTGGCCGGAACGGTGATCACTGCCGAATTATGGATACTTACCGCCGCGCTCCCGGACCGGGGCGCGGCGGTGTTGTTCGGGATTAGTTTTCGTCCGGAAACAGCCGGCGGATGTCCTGTTCGTTCGCCCCGCAGACCCCGCGTTCGGTAATGAATCCGGTGACCAGCCGGGCCGGGGTGACATCGAAGGCATAGTTGCCGGCAGGGCTGTCCGCGGGCGGAACCAGCACTCGCCGAACGGCGCCGCTGTCGTCCCGACCCTGAATGAAGCGGACTTCATCGGGGTTTCGTTCCTCGATGGGGATTTCAGCCACCCCGTCCCGCATTCGCCAGTCGAAGGTGGAGGAGGGCAGCGCCACATAAAAGGGAATGCCGTTGTCTTTTGCGGCCAGGGCCTTGAGATAGGTGCCGATCTTGTTGGCCACATCCCCGGTGTGGGTGGTCCGGTCGGTGCCGGTGATGACCAGATCCACCAGCCCGTGCTGCATGAGATGGCCTCCGGCATTGTCGGTGATCACCGTATGCTTGATCCCGGCCTTGCCCAGTTCCCAGGCGGTCAGCCGGGCCCCCTGATTCAGGGGACGGGTTTCGTCCACCCAGATATGGATATCGATGCCCGCCTCGTGGGCCGCATACATCGGGGCGGTGGCGGTGCCGAATTCGACACAGGCCAGCCACCCGGCATTGCAATGGGTCAGGATGTGGACCGTGGACCCGTTTTTTCGCTCGCTGATCTCCCGAATGAGCGGCAGACCATGTTCACCGATTCGACGGCAGTTGTCCGCTTCGAATTCCACGATCGCCTCGGCCTCTCGCCTCGCCGTCTCGATTTTGGCTTCCCGATTTTCCGCCGCCAGAATCTTCGGCCGAATCCGATCCACCGCCCAGGCCAGATTCACCGCCGTGGGCCGGGCCGCCTTCAACCGATCGCATTCCCGGTTCAGGTATTCATTCGAAATCTCGCCTTCCGGCGCCGTGGTCACGATCAGGTAGACCCCCCAGGCCGCCGTGGCCCCGATCAGCGGCGCCCCCCGCACATACATCTCCTGAATGGCTTCAATAATGTCATCCAGGTTTTTCAGATCCGCCACCACCAGTTCATGCGGAAGCTGGCGCTGATCAATCACCTGAACCGTCTTCATATCTTCCGAGGGCCATATCGGCCGCATCTCTTTTCCGTCTACCTGCATAATGAATTTACCTCTTTATCTATCGGGATTTTGGGTGGAATTTTGAGTGGCATTTTTGGGGAAAAGATAGGCAAGTTCGGCGGGAAAAGCAAGCCAAAGAAACAGCCTCAATCCTCAAACAAAGACACAACCTCAAATCTTTCCACATCCACCAACCCCTTATCGGTAATCTTGAGCGCAGGAATCACCGGCAGGGCCAGAAACCCGAGTGTCATAAACGGGTCCGAAAGGGGGGAGCCGAGATTTCGGGCGGTCTGAATCAGCCGGTCGAGCTGGTCGCGGACCATTCGCATGGGCAGGTCCGACATGAGGCCGGCGATGGGCAGCGGCAGTTGGTCTTGTATTGATCCGTCGCGCACGGCGGCGAACCCGCCGCCCATGTCCACCACGGCAGTGAGGGCGGCTTTCATGTCGCGATCATTGGCGCCGACCACGATGATGTTGTGGGAGTCATGGGCCACGCTGGCGGCCAAGGCCCCCGATTTGAGTCCCATGCCGGTGACGAATCCTTTACCGGTGTTTGCCTTGCCGGTGTACCGTTCCACCACGGCGATTTTGAGGAGATCGCGGTCGGGATCGGCCACGGCCATGCCGTCGGAGACCGTCGCCTCCATCATGGCTCGACCGGTGACCACCTGTCCCGGAACGGCTTCGATGACCCGTAGACGCCGGCCTTGGGCCGGAATGCTGAAATCGACATCCGCCGGGTGCAGGTTCATGGCATTTGGCGCGGGCGGCGGGGCGGGCCACCGAAGTGCTCCGGAAAGTACGCCCGCCTCCGCCGCAAGCACCCCGCGGCAGTAGACCTGTTCCGGCCGGGGTTCGTTCAGATCGGAGAAGACCACCAGATCGGCCCGGTATCCCGGCGCGATGGCCCCGGCATAGCGGATGCCGAAATAGCGGGCCGGATGGAGGGTCGCCATCTGAATGGCCCGGATCGGGTCGAGGCCCAAACCGATCGCCTTGCGGATGATATGATCCACATGGCCTTGACCCAGGATGTCATGGGGATGCCGATCGTCGGTGCACCACATCATGCGGCTGTAATTTCGTTCGGTAATCGCCGGAAAAAGGGTTTCTAAATTCTGGGCGCAGGTCCCTTCCCGAACCATAATGAACATTCCGGCGGCCAGTTTCTCCCGAGCCTCCTCGGTCGTGGTGCATTCATGATCGCTGGCGATGCCGGCGGCGAGATAGGCGTGCAGATCGGGTCCGGAAAGACCCGGGGCATGGCCGTCCACCGGTTTGCGACAGGTGTGGGCCAACTCGATTTTGGCGAGCACATCCGGATCACCATGGATGACGCCCGGGTAGTTCATCATTTCGGCCAGGGCGATGATCCGCTCCTCGTTCATAAAAGGCTTGAGTTCGGCGGCCCCCAGGCGGGCGCCGGCGGTTTCCATCTCGGTGGCGGGCACACAGGAGGGCAGGCTGAAGAGGATATTCACGGGCAGTCCTTCAGCGGAGTCGAGCATATAGCGGATGCCCTCGGCCCCGAGCACATTGGCGATCTCATGGGGGTCCGCCGCTACGGTGGTGGTGCCGCAGGGGAGCACGGCCCGGGCGAATTCGGCCACCGAGGCCATGGAACTTTCAATGTGGACGTGCCCGTCGATGAAACCGGGGGCGAGATACCGGCCCGCCAGATCGACGGTCTGCCGGGCGTCATGATCTCCGAAACCGGCGATCAGGCCGTTTGAAAGTGCGATATCGGCCGACTCGATTTTGCCGGAAAAAACATCGACCATGCGCGCGTTTTTCAGAAGAAGATCCGCTTTTTTCTCGTCTCGGGCCGTCTGGATTACATCATGCAGGTTCATGGCGCCTCCTATATGCCGGTGTCCGGTCGTCCGGCCGGTGGAAAGGGTTGTCTTCGTGCAGCACACCTGTGCCCGAAGGGGAATCGGAGCTGACTCCTTTCATACACCATCTTTTCCTTGTTCGGAAACCGAATTCAATGGTAGTGAATGGGATATGCACCCGATTACAGATTCAGGAGAATATTATGGAACCATCAGTTGCGCTGTCGGAATCGCTGCAAGCCGGGGCGGATCGAAAATGGGAGGAATACAAAGCCGCCGCTGAAGTGCAAAACCTGTCCCCGCCCGCGGACTCCGGTATCACCGATATTCTGAAGCGGGTTTTTGTCTTCAGCGATTTCGTCGCAAAGAGCTGTATTCGAGATCCGGCGCTTCTGGATGACCTTCTGGAAAGCGGGGATTTGGACCGGGCTTATGAATCCGATGCCTATCCGCGGCGCCTGGCCGCCGTTTTGAAGGGGGTGGAAGAGGAGTCCGAGCTGTCGAATCGGCTGCGCCGGTTCAGGCGGCGGGAGATGACCCGTATCGCCTTTCGGGACCTGGCCGGAAAGTCCGATCTCACCGAAGTCACCGCCGATCTCTCCGCCCTCGCGGATGCCTGCATCGACCGCGCTCTGACCCGTCTGCACGCCTGGCAGTGCGCTCAGTACGGGGCGCCCGCCGGCCGGAGCGGGCAGGCCCTTGAACTGGTGGTCCTCGGGATGGGCAAACTGGGGGCCCGGGAACTCAATTTTTCCTCCGATATCGACCTCATCTTCGCCTATCCCGAATCCGGCGAAACCAGAGACGGTCCTCGAACCGTCACCAATGACGCCTTCTTTTTGCGGCTGGCCCGCCGTCTGGGCCAGGTGCTGGGGGCCAATACTCCCGAGGGGTTCGTTTTTCGGGTGGATACGAACCTGCGCCCCTTCGGACAGAGCGGTCCGATGGTCATGAGTTTTGATGCCATGGAATCCTATTACCTGGAGCAGGGCCGGGAATGGGAGCGCTACGCCTGGATCAAGGCCCGGGTCGTGGCCGGCGATCAGACCGCCGGCCGCCGGCTGCTGACGGCCCTCAACCCGTTTATCTATCGGCGATATCTGGATTTCGGGGTGTTCGAATCCCTTCGGGAAATGAAGCAGAAAATCGCCCTGGAGGTCCGGCGCAAAGGAATGAAGGAGGATATCAAACTCGGTCCCGGGGGGATTCGGGAGGTGGAATTCTTCGGCCAGATCTTTCAGCTGATTCGAGGCGGGGTGGAGCCGGCGCTTCAGGAACGGCGCATTCTGAAGGTGTTGGATATTCTGGCCCGGGAAGATTACATCACCGGATCGGTGCGGGATGAACTGCATGCCGGATATCGGTTTCTGCGGACGGTGGAGCATCGGCTTCAGGAATACGCCGATCTTCAGACGCACAAACTTCCCCAAACCGAATTCGAGCGGAAGATTCTGGGCGAATCCATGGGATGTCCCAATTGGGGGGTCTTTTCCGAACGGCTTCGGCGGCATATGGACACGGTCCACGGCCATTTCAGCAAACTCCTCAAAGCCGAAGATATCGAAGACTCCCAACACAAAGCCGAGTCGTCCCTCAAGGGGGTCTGGCAGAATCCGGCTTCGGATGAGGACAACCATGCGGTTCTTTCGACGGTGGGGTATGAAGACCCCGATACGGTGCTCAAGCACCTGGCCGATTTTCGGGATGATCTCTTTTCTCAGCCCATGAGCCGGGAAGGCCGGGATCGCATCAATCGCCTCATGCCCCTGGTTCTCAAGGAGGCGGCCCGGGCCGAATCCCCGGCCACGGCTCTGGACCGCATCTTCGGTCTGATCCGATCCATCCTGGGGCGGACCTGTTATCTCTCTTTGCTCCTGGAAAACCCGAAGACCCTGGACCATCTGGTCCGGCTGGCCACCACCAGCGCCTGGATTCTCAACTTCCTGACCCGCCATCCGGTGCTCCTGGACGAACTCCTGGACCCCCGAACCCTGTATCATCCGCCCGGTCGGGAAGATCTGGCGGAAGACCTTCGCCGCCGCCTGGAACAGATTCCGGAGGATGATCTGGAATATCGGATGGACGAGCTTCGCATCTTCAAGCAGATCAATGTGCTGCGGGTGGCCGCCGCCGACATCAGCAACTCCATCCCCCTGATGCGGGTGAGCGATTATCTCTCCGATATCGCCGAAACCGTATTGCACCAAGTGGTGGAGATTTCCTGGCGCCACCTGGTGAAAAAACACGGGGAACCGGCCTGCCACACCGACCATACGTCCTGCGACCGGGGTTTTGCGGTTATCGCCTACGGCAAGCTCGGGGGGCTGGAACTGGGCTACGGATCGGACCTGGACATGGTTTTTCTTCATGCCGGCTCCGGGGAGCAGACTCGGGGCGGCGAACGGCCCATCGACACCACCACCTTCTTTGCCCGGCTCGGGCAGCGGGTGGTCCATATCCTGACCGCCCATACCACCACCGGTACGCTTTATGAAGCCGATATGCGGTTGCGGCCCAGCGGCAGTTCCGGGCTGCTGGTTTCTTCTATCGAGGGTTTCCGGAATTATCAACTGGAGGAGGCCTGGACCTGGGAGAAGCAGGCCCTTATCCGTGCCCGGCCCATTGCCGGGGACCGGCGGCTTCGGGAGCGGTTCGACGAAATCCGGCGGGAGGTCCTCGGCCAGGCCCGTGATCCGGAACCGTTGAAAACCGAAATTCGAAATATGCGGGCCCGCATGAAAAAAGAGCTGCTCAAACCCGAACCGGGGATGTTCGACCTCAAACAGGGCGACGGCGGCATGGTGGATATCGAATTTCTGGTCCAGTACCTGGTGCTTCGATATGCCGACGCACATCCCGAAATCCTGGAGTGGACCGACAATGTCCGTCAGATTCGCACCCTCTGGGATGCCGGGGTCATCGACGATGTCACCGCCTATTTTCTGCGCAAGGCCTATCTCATTTACCGGGCCGTGGGTCACAAACTGAGCCTTCAAAACCGCCCGACCCAAGTGGATGAAGCCAGGTTCGCCGATCTGCGGGACCGGGTCCGGGCTGCGTGGGACGAATTTATGGGGGAATCGACACAATCATCAGAATGAAATGCAAGGTCCTTTCTTCAGAAGGCGCTACGTTCATCTTTGAAGATATTATTAAATCCTCAATCAGGAGAGCCGAGGAGTTTGAACGAAATTAGCATCCACCAGGCTAACACGAACCCCAGATTCGGTCACCGACCGGGGCTTTTCTTTTGGCACATAGTCTTGAGGTTAAGTTTTCATGTTGCAGAGCTTATGATGTTGATTATCGGAAATCTTATTAATGATGGACGAAAACCGTTGACTTTTTTCATGGACTGGGGCCATAAAGAAGTTAAATTACAGAACTAACAATGTCGGAAAATTGACAGTCCGAATATATAGTGTTACTCTCTATCATGAGAATTTTGAAAATCCGATTAACGGGTCGGCAAAAAGGGATTTTTTAGGGACAAGACTTCTTTTCATGTCAATATTGGAAGGAACCCATGGCACCACAAAGTCGCGGGCTAAAAACATCAGGAAAAATGGCTTTCAAATTTCCCCGGGCTTATACGGTCCTGGGGCATATTTTTGGAGAAACTTTGAATATGCTGAATATCTAGCTGAAGGTTGGTACAAGTATTATTTGAGGGAAAGAACAATCTTCAGGGAGGATAAAGATAAAAGGTTCGCCTTAATTTGTGTTAAGATAGTTTTGGAAGAGCCTGAGTTTTTTGACTTTGAGGTATTTGAAGTTCAGAAGCAGTTGGCGATATTGGCTCGGATAAATAAAATTAACAGCAGAGAAGAGATAGCTAAACTATACAGGTCTTATTTAGATAAAGTCGAAAAAAAAGAAGATGTGAAAATCAAGGCCTTTCAAGTCAAAGTACCACTTCCAAAAATAAAAAGTTATTTCCCGGAATATCCTATAAAGGCTATTGGAAACCCATGTTGCATTATCTGCACAACATCTTCTTGCATTGAAATTTTGGAAGAAAGGAACGGTCATGAATAAACAAAGAATGCGAACTCTTGAAATGGTTTTCCAGGAATTTCTCGGGATGAGTCAGGGGGAGATTAAGGAAGATTTATCTCGATATAATGATGACCCTATTGTAGATTTGCTCCTTGAGGTTAATGCTGTGGAATTAGTTTACAAACGGAGCAAGGCAAGCGAGGCGTTTAGATCTTATTTGCGAAATCGTAATCTTACCGAGCATAAAAAGCGATTATTTACTGAGTTCGAAAGCAATATGGTTTGTCCTGAGCGCTCGAATGTTCTTGAAGGACTCACGGTTGAAAAAAAACGACCGGCATTGCGTGGATCTCGAAAAATAGAGGAAATCTCATATTCAGATGATTATCCCTACAACGTTGCAGCCTAAAATTAAAGGTAATTAGTTCGTGGAAAATAGATTTGTTCCTCATCCTATCCAGATAGAATCTGTGAATGTGGTTGAATTGTCTATTAAGATGAAAGAGCCAGTCCATAAGGATTTGGAAATAGATTTAAGCCACATGTCCTTCACGGTCGCTAGGACGGAATACGATAATGATAACAAAACGATTATGGTAGGGCTCATCTGCGATCTTAAAGACTCAGAGGAATCAGAGAAAATTAATTTACCTTTTAGCCTAAGAGTTGAATTGTTTGGTGCTTTTTCGGTGGATGAAAAAAGATTTGACTTAGCTCATATCAATGATTGGGCAGAAAGAAACGCCCCTTTTATTCTCTACCCTTACTTAAGAGAGCAGGTGTATAGTCTTACAATGAGGTGCGGAATTCCGCCCGTTAATGTTCCATTAGTTGAGGTTCCCACATTTAAAAGAGCAAAAAAGACAGGAGAATCCTGAAGGTTAGATCGCTTGCAGATATGGATTAGTTTGCATTTTTAAATCCCGGTCCCAGTGGACCGGGATTTTTATTTTGTGCGCCTGGCATGGCGCGATCACTTGGAGGTGCA
>JAABSQ010000452.1 GCA_011390315.1 Desulfobacteraceae bacterium | reverse complement strand
GGAGCGAATCCGTTCCCCCAAATCCGCGGCAAACAGGGCGGGAATTCGTTCATATCTCAGCCCGGCCGTCTCCCAATCGGTCATGCCTTCGGCCAGATACGCGGTGACCTTGTCATATCCGAGCCGCACCAGGTATTCCACTGCGGTCATCACATTCCGGTATTCTTCGGCGATCAGTCCGATGGGGGTGTCATAATCGAGAAACCACCCCGCGAACCCGGGAACCATTTCCAGGGACATGGCGTAGCTGTCCGGAATATAGGTCCCGGCCGAACTTTCCGGGGGTCGAATATCCACCGCCACCATTCCGTCCTTCATGGCACTGTGAAACGCTTTGGCTGAGAGGGGGGTGGGCTTGGGCAGACAGTACACGCCGGGAACGCCGTCGAGATTCATTTCTTCCATTTTTCGAAAATAGGGCGGCTGCTCCGGATTCTGGCTCGCTTTGGTTTTGATGAAATCATCCCGAGAAAGCTGAAGCATCGGGTTGTGCTTCCGTTCATAGCCGAGAGTTGAGAATTCCCGCTCCGCCATGCCGGACCCGCAGACCGAACCGGCGCCATGGGCCGGGTAGAGAATGGCCTGATCGCCCAACGGGAGAATTTTGTCGAAGATGCTGTCGTACTGAAGGGCGGCCACCTCTTCCTTCCGGTCCGGGAAAAAATCGGTCCTACCGACCTGCCCGATAAACAGACAGTCGCCGGTAAAGACTCCGACGGCTTCATCGCTGTACTGAGTGTCGATCAGTGCAATGGAAATGCTTTCGAAGGTATGACCGGGGGTTTTTAGTATTTTCAACCGGAGATCGCCCACCTCAAAGATATCACCATCCGAGACCGGGTTACCGTAGTGAAAGTCGAGATCCTCTCCGTGATAGATCTTCGCATCGGAACGGTCGGCAATCCCTTTGGAGCCGATCACATAGTCTTCATTCCGATGGGTTTCGAAGACATACTTGATCTGAGCGCCCTGTTGATGGGCGATGTCAAAGTAAATATCACAGTCCCGCCGCGGATCGATGACGGCAGCCTCCCCCTTGTGCCCCAGAATATAGGACATATGGGCCAATCCCGCTGATTTGACGGTCTGCAGAAACATGTTTTTACCTCCTCATTGAATAGGTTTCGCCCACCTGCTCCAAAACGGAACAGATTTCATTCGCTATCAATGAGAAATCTACATGTAAAAAGAGAAATTTAAAATGGGGTAAAATATGGGTTTTTATCTACAGAGAGAAAAGCTTCAAAAGAAAATTCGGATCAGATCATCGGATTCTATACACGGTTTTTACCAGCATCCGACGATCCGGCGGTTCAGTTCGGTCCGGTTCGATTCGGAATTGAATTCGAAGTTAAGAAGAGGAAAACAAGAAATGCCGCACCGAAGAAATCTCTGCCCTATCTTTCGTTCCCGTTTTCATTCGGCACAGGCCTGAACCGTTTCCCCTGCCGGGACTCCCTTTTTTTCAGAATGTCCAGAATCAGATTCCGGGTGCCGTTTTTATCCAGCGACCAGCCGGGAGCGACCAGTTCTTCAGGATGGGGGTCGCCGGTGATCCGCTGAATTACCATCTTCGGCGGCAGAAGTTCGAGGAAATCACAGACCCACTCCGCATACTCGGCCTGTTCCAGAGGCCGGTATCGGCCGCTCCGGTATTCCCTCTCCAGCGGCGTTCCTTTGACCACATACAGCAGGTGGATCTTGACCCCGTGAATGGACAGATCGGCGATTTTTCTCGCGGTTTCTAAAATATGGGACCGACCTTCACCGGGAAGCCCCAGAATGACGTGGGCGCAGATCCGAATGCCTCGCCCCTTGGTAAGCGCCACTGCTCGTTCAAAGCCGGCGAAGTCGTGTCCGCGGTTGATTCGACGCAGGGTCTGATCATGGACGGACTGAAGCCCGTATTCGAGCCAGATCAGGTAATCCCGGGCGTATGCTTCCAACAACCCCAGGACCGCCTCATCCACGCAATCCGGGCGGGTGCCGATGGAGAGCCCCACCACCCCCGGAATGGCGGTGAGGGCTTCGTCGTACATCGATTTCAGGACCGGGAGGGGGGCATAGGTGTTGGAAAAGGATTGAAAATAGACCAGGAACTTTTCGGCCTTGTACCGCCGTGCGATGTAATCCCGGCTGTCTTGAAGCTGCCGGGTGATACTGAGCCCTTCGGCAAAAGCACCGGAGCCGGAGCCTTTCGGGTTGCAGTAGATACACCCCCCGGTGGACAGGGCGCCGTCGCGGTTGGGGCAGGTCAGACCGGCATCCACCGTGATCTTTTGGACCCGTTCTCCGAACCGGTTCCGCAGATAGGTATTGAGGTCGAAAAAACGCTGCGTCATAAAAACAGAACAGGGGAAAGTCCCATGGGACCCTCCCCTGTTTGGATCAAAAAAACGAAATCAATTCAAAATCAAGACCGCTCGGTGTACTCGGCATAGGCCATGGCCACCGTACGGTAGACCAGATGGGCCAGTTTGGAATACGGCACATAGGCGAAAAGGGCCCAGACAAACACCAGGTGGATAAAGTAAATGGTGTAAGACAATCCGGCGGCGCCGCCCAGACGGGTCATCTCGGTCAACATGCCGGTGACGCCTAAAAGCAGGGCCAGAACGACCAGGAACCAATCTTTGTAGGTCGAGGTCTGTTCGGTGGCGGTCAGCCGGTCTTTAATCATCAAAGCCGCTCCGATCACCAGAGCCACGCCGGCGATGTTGGCCAGCCATTTGACCGGGTTCAGCTGGGAATAGGGCCCATGAATGCCGAAAACGTACAGGGTGATGAAAAAGATATTGGTGACGATGAAGAGGCCGATAAACCCGTACAGGACCATCATGTGAGAGGTGGCTCGATCGGCATTTTCACCGCACTGGGAAAACTTCTTGTGCTTGAGAATCTCCGGAATCACCCGGACCAATGCTTCGATGAACCCTTTGGGATCAATCTTTTTCTTATCGGTCTTGCCGCTCTTGAGCGCCTCTTCATGGATATCGCCGACAAACCGTTTGAGACCGAGGACAAAAACCCCGATGGCGAAAAAGAAGGTCGGGATAAAGATCAGGTCCACCAGCCAGGTGGAGAAAAATTTGGCATGCACGATTTCTTCTCCGGACGGAGAGAAGTTCAGCCAGTGAATGCCGAAGATCTTCAAAAAAATGCCCACCACCAGAAAGAGCACCACCGGCACGGCCAGCAGCATCGGCAGTTTCTTGGGATCATTCACCATCTTGCCCAATTTCTTGGGTACCGCATACTCCTGGATGGCATAGGTGCGAAGGGCGGCCAGCACATCGCCGGGTTTGGCCTCCCGGGGGCACCGGGTGGTGCAGTCGCCGCAGTTGTGGCAGAGCCAGATGTCGGCGTTTTTGACGACTTGGTCTTTCATGCCCCAGGAAGCGGCGATCATTTCCTTTCGGGGAAAGGGTTTGTGGTCCGGCGAAATGGGACAGGCCACCGAACAGGTCGCACATTGATAACACTTCTTCAGGTCTTCCGCCCCGAGCAAACCGACTTCCTTGATAAATTCCAGATCGGGCTCAACCATGTATGTTTCCGTCATTTCAATTCCTCCATTCATTCAGGGGTCAGATTCAGCGGCCGGGAAAAAAAGCACATTCCCCGGCGCTGTCCACCGATTCTTCGATTCGCGTGATGGTTAGAATCCCTTGAACGGGTTCGGGCCGATTTCTTCAATGGATGCCACAAACTCGTTAATTATCGTGGGCAGTTTATCATACTCGTCGATGGCCACCTCGAACTGGGCCACGCGCTCGGTCTCCAAGGCCAGACTGGTCAGGGCCTCGCCGATCTTTTTCATACGGATACTGGCCAGTTCGCTGCCCTTGACCATGTGGCACTGATAATCATCCCCATGCTTGCAGCCCAGGAGGAACACGCCGTCCATTCCCTGGGACAGGGCATCCTTGATCCAGATCACGTTGACCGATCCCAGGCACCGGACCGGGATAAACCGAACATCGGCGGAATAGGAAAGGCCGTTGAGACCGGTGATATCCAATGCCGGGTAGGCATCGTTTTCACAGACCAGACCCAGGATTCGCAGGGGCGGCTCGGTGTAATCGTCTTCGGACGGGACCTGCACCGATTTGAGCATGGAACCGATACTGTCGATGCTGTAGTCGGCGAAGTTGATGATCCGCTCCGGACAGGCGCCCATGCAGGTGCCGCAGCGCCGGCATCGGGCCGGATTGGGTTTGGGCGTACCCTTGGCATCGTCGTCGATGGCGCCGAAGGGGCATTCATCGGTACACCGTTTGCACTGGGTGCATCTTTGAAAGAAGAAATCGGGAAAAGTCATATCACCGGACCGCGGATGAACCGCCACGCCGCGGCTGGTCGACTCGAGGCACTGAATGGCCTTGAGCGCGGCGCCGGTGGCGTCTTCCATCGACTCCTCCATGGTCATGCTTCGCCGCACGGGACCGGCGGCATAGATGCCGGTTCGCTGGGTTTCATACGGAAAGCAGATGAAGTTGGAATCGCTGTACCCTTTGAACAGGCCCACATCCCGAAAAGCCGGTCCCTGCCGATACGCCAGGTTGACCACCGGTTCATGGGCCGTGGCCGGAACCATCCCGGTGCCCAGCACCACCATGTCGGCCTTCACCTTGATCTTGTCGCCGAGCAGGGTATCTTCGGCTTCCACAAAGACGCCGTCGCCGTTTTTGGAAACGCTCGCCACCGATCCCTTGGACATGAAAATCCCGGGATCATTCTGGATACCGCGGTAAAAGCTTTCGGTCAGGCCGGGGGTCCGCATGTGCTGATAGAAAATGAACGACTTGCCGTCTTCATAATCTTCCCGAACGTATTTGGCCTGTTTCAGGGCCACCAGACTGGTTACGGCGCCCGCATAATCGAAGTCGACATCCGATTTCTCCAGGCCGGGGCTTTGGATAAAGACCACCGATTTGGCGGCTTTGCCGTCGGACGGCCGCACCACCGGACCTTTGGCTGCGATTTCCTCGAACTGGTGGTTGGTGACCACATCCGGAATATCGCCGAAGCCCAGATGTGAGAACTCGCCTTCCTTGGGCTTGTAGGGGGTCCATCCAGCCGCCAGCACCACCGCACCGAAGTGTTCGCCGTTGGGATCAAGGGTCAGAATGTCCCGCCGGCCTTTGTTGTATTCCATATATTTTTCATGAAGCGCTTCGGGCTCGAGTTCTTTTCCGTTTTCATCCACCTTCATCTCTTCCGGCAAAGGATAGGGAACATCGAACTCGATTTTCTCGCCCGGCTTCTTGAAAGTCACCGTAAAATTTCCGGGCTCGCCGGCGATCCGGGCCACCACCGAATTGGTCTTGATCGAAATATTGGAATATTTTTCAAGCTCGTCGATCTTGGACTGAATGATCGGAGGAACCAAGCTTTCATAGGGCTCCTCGCAGGGGAGCTGCTTCCGAATCTTGGCCGCATAGCCTCCGATATATTTCTCCTTTTCGACAATGGTCACATCGTACCCGGCCTTAGCCGCATCGATCGCTGCGGAAATACCGGTGATGCCGCCGCCGATAACCAGAATATTGCGAGTGAAATTTTCCACCGCATAGGGTTCCGGCAGCTTTACCTTTTCCACCCGGGCCAGGCTCATTCGAAGATAGTCTTCGGCCATCATCTGAACCCGATCGAAATTGTCTTCGTCCTCTTTTTCTTCATCGGTCAGCTTAGGATATTCGGACCGGGGATGAGACCAGACCACCCCTTCACGGATGTTGCACCGGTCCGTAATCGTCCCTTCGAACCGAAAGGTGTCGAAAAACACCCGCCTGGAGCAGGCGGCCAGCACAATCGTGTTGGTGCCCTCGGCCACATCTTTTTTGATCAGTTCGACCCCCGCCTCCCCGCAGAACTGAGGATGGGTCTTCACGGAATATCCCTCTTCCTCGGCCACACCGGACAACGCCGCAATATCCAGGGACTCCCCGATTCCACAACCTTCACAGATATACACACCGTACTTTTTATCCATGGATAAACCTCCTCATAGCAGTCATCAGTATCCGGTACACCCCTGCCGTCCGTGCCTCCCGGAATGAAAGCGGAAGCCGGGGAACCGGCATCTGACCCCTGTTTACCTGTTTACCACTGACTGTATCGCTTTCAGGGCCATACCGGTGGCTTGTTGATTGGACGTCATCACGTCTGCCGGTTTTGCGGAGCACCCGGCTCCGAACATTCCTCCCTTGGAAAAGTTATTGAGGATAAACCCGTCCCCGTTGTATTTCAGATCGGCCGGCAGTTTGAAATTGGCCGCAGTGGGCTGCATCCCCGTGGCCAATACCACCAGATCGGCAGCCTGGTGAACCTTTTCACCGGTGACGGCGTTTTCAGCCGTTACCGTGATCTTTCGGGTGTCGGGATTTTCACTGACCTCCGCCACCTTGCCTTTGATAAAGATGATGTTCTCGTCGGCCTTGATCTCCTGGTAGAATTTTTCATAGCGGTTCCCGGGAGTCCGGATATCGATATAGAAAATATAGATTTTGGCCTCGGGGTACTGGGCCCGCACATAGGTGGCCTGCTTCAGTGAGGCCATACAGCAGATATAGGAGCAGTAGGGCAGATGGTTGGCGTCCCGGGAGCCGGCGCACTGGACGAAGGCGACGCTTTCGGGGGCCTTGTCGTCGGCCGGGCATAGAATTTTGCCCTTGGTGGGGCCGTTGGGGGCCGCCAGCCGTTCCATCTGCATATTGGTGATGATGTTCTGGTACCGGCCGTAGCCGAGGTTGTCGATTCGGGAGGCGTCATAGGGTTCCCAACCGGTGGCCCAGACCACCGACCCGACATTCAGGTTGATGGTTTTAGGTTCCATGTCGAGATCCACGGCCCCGTACTTACAAGCCTCTTTGGCCCGCTTGGCATCTTCGGTGCCGATGATTCTGGGTGAAATCACATACCGGGCCGGGAATGCCATCTCGAACGGCAGGTAAGCGGCCTTGACCCGTTTCATTCCGAAATCGAACTCACTGGGGATCTCCGTCTGAACCGCCTCGCCGCATTCTCCGCAGCAGGTGCAGTTGACATTGACATAGCGGGGGTTCAGCTTGACCGCCACATCATAATCGCCGGAAGAGCCGGAGACGTTCTCCACTTCGGCCATGGTGAAAATTTTGATGTTCTGATTGTCTTTTATGCGTCTGAAATTGATCTCGAGTCCACAAGTAGGAGGACATAGCTTGGGGAAATATTGATTCAACTGCGCCACTCTTCCACCCAAGTACGGATTTTTTTCGACCAAGAACACCTCGTACCCCACCTCGGCGGCTTCAATGGCCGTGGTCAAGCCGGCCATACCACCGCCGACCACCAAAATGCTTCCGCTAGCAGGGGCTTGTTTGTCTACTGTCATGCTATCCCTCCGTGCATCATGATTTGTAATTGAAAATGAATCGCAGGTTCCATGTCCACTATCGGGCATACGCCTTCAGGCAGCATCCCCTACCGCCGACACTGGCGGGCATTTACGTCAAGATATCTAAAAACTTTTTTACGGCAATCGTCATTCCTGCAAAAGCTTTTAAATATCCTGACGTCGCCTCAAGGAGACCGCCAGAAGAGGAAACGGGTCGGGCCGAAAAGCCTCTACTTAATAAAAACCTCCAGGCGTCCAAGACGCCTGGAGGTAATTACTATCCGACTAGATCGGCACCACGCCAATCATTCACAGATCTGGCCTCGAACAGGCATTAATCAGGGATGATCTTGACGTAATCTCTCTTGAAGGTATCCCACTCACCCTTGGTCGGATCATACTTGGAGTTGGTGAAGCAGAACCAGTTCTTGTCGTCCTGACCCGGGTAGTCGGCCTGATAGTAGAAGCCGGGGTA
>JAABSQ010000451.1 GCA_011390315.1 Desulfobacteraceae bacterium | reverse complement strand
TCTTTCCGGAACTGGATGTGCCGCAGATGAGCCTCCACGGTCCAGATTCGGTGATAAATCTCCCATGCTCTCATCAGCTCATGCAGGTCGCCGGCGGCCAGTTTTTCGCAGTCTTCCCGCATGGTGGCCAGCAGGTCCATCACGACCTCGAGGTTCTTGCTGGTGGTCTGATAGTAGGTGGCGGTACCGGCGCCATACTCATGGGTGGCCTTCATCAGCCGGTACATCATTCCGTTGGGTTTCAGGTAGGCCGGATTGATGTCTTCGGCGGTGGTGTATTCCACGTTGTCCATGTAGACCCGAACCGGTCTGTAGACCATATCGACCAACTCTTCCTTGGACTGCTTCAGGGTCGGGGTGAAATCCGCATTATCCCGGACGAACCGCGCCATGGATTTGGCGGCCATACGACCCTCGGCATGGGAACCGGAGGAGAACTTGTGGCCGGAGCCGCCCACGCCGTCACCGGAGGTGAACAGGCCGTTGACGGTGGTCATCCGGTTGTAGACCTTGTCTTTATACTTGACTTTATAGGAATCGGGCACCCAGTCGAAATCGGGGCCGGAGGTCCAGAGACCGCAGCAGCCGGAGTGAGAACCCAGCAGGTAAGGCTCGGTCGGCATCACCTCGGAGTTCTTCTTTTCGGGCTCGGTGTTGGTGGCGCACCAGAGGTTGGCCTGGCCGCAGGTCATGTCAAGGAAGTCTTCCCAGGCCTCGGACTCGAGATGCTTGAGTTCTTTCTTGTCCATGGTCTTTCCGAGTTCGGCCAGGGCGGTGACGGTGTCCATGATGATCGGACCGCGGCCCTCTTTCATTTCGAACAGCATCAGATGGTTCCGCAGGCAGGTCGGGGTGATGGCGGCGGTTCCGTAGGGAGCGTATTTCTCAAGCTCGGCCTTGGCGGCGTCGCTGGCGGCAAAGTTTTCGCCCAGACCGTTGAGGGCCTTGGCCTTGAACAGAAGGAACCAGGCGCCGACCGGGCCGTAACCGTCTTTAAAACGGGCCGGGGTGAACCGGTTTTCCATCATGGTAAGTTCGGCGCCGACTTTCATGCACATGGTGTAGGTGGAACCGGAATTCCAGACCGGGTACCAGGCACGGCCCTTGCCCTCACCGACCGAACGGGGCTGATAAATGTTGACCGCGCCGCCGCAGGCCACCATTACCGTGCTGGCCTTGATGATAAAAACCTTGTTTTCACGGACGGAGAAACCGACCGCACCGGCAATGCGGTTCTCTTCGTTGGCGTCCAGCAGCAGCTCGACGATAAAGACCCGCTCCAGGATGTTGTCTTCGCCCAGGGCCTTTTTGGCGGCCTCGGCGACGATTCTCTTGTAGGACTCGCCGTTGATCATGATCTGCCATTTACCGGTGCGGACCGGTTTGGCGCCGGATTTAAGGGTGCCCAGCTTCAGGCCTTTTTTACCGTCGAGGTTTTTGCCGTCATCGGTTTTCTTCCAGACCGGCAGCCCCCATTCCTCGAACAGGTGAACCGAGTCATCGACGTGGCAGCCCAGGTCGAAGATCAGGTCTTCGCGGACGATGCCCATCAGGTCGTTGCGGACCATCCGAACATAGTCATCGGGGGTGTTGTCGCCGATGAAGGTATTGATGGCGGACAGACCCTGGGCAACCGCGCCGCTTCGCTCCATGGCGGCTTTGTCCACCAGAAGGATTTTCTTGTCGCCAGCCCATTTCTTGATCTCGAAAGCGGTACCACACGCAGCCATGCCGCCGCCGACGATCAGAATATCAACTTCGCGCTCCTCGACTTCCGGATCCCTAACGGCCTTGAGTTCACCCTTCGGTTTATTCGGTAATGCCATACGACTTCCTCCTTAATAAGATTCAGCTTTGTTAATATTATCTGAACTTCAGTTTTCTATGGATCGACCAATCGCTTGGGACAGACCCGCATTCGGTTTCATGGTGAAGCTAAACCTTAGGCGGTTGCGATCGGTTTCGGGATCTCATAGCCGTCCGCTTCTTCCGTGCTGAGCAGCTCGCTGTCGAGATCTTTGCCCTGCAGGTCGGCGTAGGCATTGGATTCGCCTTCGGGGGTAGTCCGGATGGGGAACTTGAATCGTTTAATGGTACCGTTTCTGAACTTACAGGTCCACATGACATCTTCGGTACCCATCATCGGCATGATGCTGCTTCCTAGCGGCACGAAGTCGGCGTAGCCGCGTACTTCGATCGCCTGGGTCGGGCAGATTTTTACGCAAGAAAAGCATTCCCAGCACTGATCCGGCTCCTGGTTGTAGGCCTTCATGGAGTTGGGCTCCAGGACCATCAGGTCATTGGGGCAGATGTACATACAAGCGGTCTTTTCGCCACCTTTACAGCCATCACACTTTTCATTGATTACGAAACTTGGCATTGACAATACCTCCTACGTTCACTTTGATTTTTAAGGTTCCAAACTCGCTTTACTGTTTCTCGCGTACGATCTAAGCCGTTCACACCTCCCTTCCTCGGAATTTTTTATTCAGATCGCCCTGTTTTGACCTTGGGCAGGTTTCGTTTCTTCTCTCATCAATCATGCCGAAATTAACCAAAGTGTTATGCTATGCTAAATCGACGACATTGTAAATAGTTTTCTGCATTTCCGAATATTTTTTTAAGTACTGCACCATCCTGTAGATAATCAAAAGGATCGATCCTTACGGGCATTAGCCCGCCCGGTCGGGATCAGGCCGATCCGGAAGAATCCGGCTTATACGACCCCCCGGATCGAAAGCCCAGTCGAATGAGCATATTCCCTATCGTATTCTCGTTGGGCAACTGGTCATCGGAATAGTTGAATTCCTGAATCAGGATCTGCCGAACCCCCTTGGCCGTGATCTTGCCCTGGGGGAAGTAGTTGTTGTAGGCCGGGTTCAGCTTTCCGTCGAAATCGACAATGGACCGAATGTCGTCTCCCAACTGGGGAAATTTTTCTTCCGTCCGTTTATTGCCTCGCGCGGCATAGTTGTCGATACATCGAATTCGAGTCTCTCTTTCCCGAATCCCTTTTTTAACGGTATCCCGGCCCCAGCCGAATTCCCGCTCCGCCTTTCGGGCGTTGCCTTCCAGAAGTTCCAGGGTGACCTCCGCGATGAATTCCCTTTTCTGAACTCCTCTCAATTTCTTGGCCGTGTTTTTGATGATGGATTTGACAGCGTCCGTTATTTCACTCAAAACTACGGTCTCTTCCGCATGATCTGTTATTAAGAAGGTGTATGACATAACCAACCGTTGCGTCTGGTGATTGCCGGAAGGATCAGGGCGCCCACCATTGGGTAAACTATTTTCCGGCGGAATCGATGTAACACCGTTTGTTTGCCTTGTCAATACATTTTGAAATGCCTTTCAGGGCACCGCATCTGAAAGATTCCGCCCCGCGGATAGGATACCCAAACCGGGAGTACCCGAGGTCCGAAACAGACACCGGCCGCACCGGGATGGTCCGGCCGTTTTCGGTTGACAAACCGCCGTATCGGCTCGCATATTGAGGTCCGACCCTAAATACCGACACCAAAAAAGGAAATAGATATGGCAAACGAAATGATCCCCCTGTCCGAAGGGGACCGGTTCGCTTTTTGCTGTTCACCCGAGGTTCCCTGCTTCAATGAATGCTGCAAAGACTTGAACCAGTTTCTCACCCCCTATGATGTTTTGTGCCTGAAAAATCACCTGGGGCTTCGCTCCGATGTCTTTCTGGACCGGTATACCCGCCAGCATATCGGTCCGGAAACCGGCCTCCCGGTGGTTGTCCTCACACAGGAATCTGCCACCGATTTGAAATGCCCGTTCGTCACCCCGAAAGGATGCAGCGTCTATGAGGCCCGGCCCGCCTCCTGCCGGACCTATCCCCTGGCCCGGCTCGCCTCCCGTTCACCGGACACCGGCCGAATTCAGGAACAGTATGTGCTGCTCAAAGAAGCCCACTGCCGGGGCTTTGAAGCGGAAAACCGGCCCACCGCACGGGAATGGGTTCAGGATCAAGGACTCGAACGCTATAACGAAATGAACGATCTTCTGATGGAGATCATCGGTCTGAAACGCCGACGCCATCCCGAACCGCTGGACATGAAGGAACGGCGCCTGTTCCGCATCGCCTGTTATGACCTGGACGCTTTTCGCAGGCAGGTATTCGAAAAGGGAGAACTTCAGGAGATGAACCCGCCGCCGGAATGGGTGAAAGCGGCCCGGGAAGACGATGCCGCCCTGCTTCGGCTTTCCCTGGAATGGGTAAAGCGGGCGCTTTTCGGAGAATTCCAGCAATGAAAATTCAAGGCAGGGTCGCCCTGGTCCTCGGCGCTGTCAAGGGCATCGGCAAGGGGATCGCCCTGGATCTGGCCCGATCCGGCGCCCGAATGGCGCTCACCTATTATGACTGGGAGGAGAGCCTGGCCGCTTTGCGTCGGGATCTGGCAGGTTCCGGCGCCGAACATCTCATTCAAAAGATCAACCTGCTCGACACCGATGCGATTCCGGTTCTCATCCACGACATCATTCAACGGTTCGGCCGGCTGGACATTCTGGTCAACAACATCGAGCGGGGGGGATGGCCGGTGGTCCACGGCCGCTACAACCGGCCCCAGTGGGACCTGGAGACGGCCACCACCCTGCGGGCCAAACAGTGGGTATTCGAGTCGGCCCTTCCCCACCTCAAAGCCGCCGGTGAAGGGGCGGTGATCAATCTGTCTTCGGTGGCCGGGATCGTCGGCCGGTCCGGACCGGCCGGGTACATCTTCAACGAAGGGTATGCCGCGGCCAACCGGGGAATTTCGCTGTTGACGGAGACCTGGGCACGTATGGGGGCCCCGGAGGTGCGGGTCAACGAACTCATGCTCGGCATGATCGAAACCCG
>JAABSQ010000450.1 GCA_011390315.1 Desulfobacteraceae bacterium | reverse complement strand
CCGGGAACCCGGGGATGGGAACTCCTGAGCCCGGACCAGCGCCGGGCCGTACTCGACCACACCCTTCTGGAACGGACCGGCACGGTGGAAGACGTGATCCGGGCGGTGCGGTTCCTGCTCCAAGACGCTCCGTTCATGACCGGGACGGTGCTGCGCATCGACGGCGGCTATGTGCTCGGCGGAGACCGGGCGCCTTCGATGCCGGAAGGAGAGGAAAAGATTTCAGAGGATTATCCGGGTTTGAAATAATCGGAGGGTATCTTCCAGAGATAAAACCGAATCCACTCAAAGCCCAGCTTGAGCAGTTCCAGGTCGCTTCTTCGGAATTTCCTCTGCAGCTCTTTTTTGATCTTGAACCGCTTCAGAAACGTGGAGCCGAAGACGAATTCCCGAAAGGCATCAATGTTGTAAGCGGCCATGAAGGCCATTTTGGCCCGCGGCCCTTCGGGCCCTTCGATCCCCCAGGGGTCATTCAAAAACAGGCTTCGAATCCGGGCCCACTCCGCCGTCATTCGGTTGTATAATTTCGCCTCCTGGTCGTCGGCCCAGGTGTCGAGGGTCCAGACCGTCTCCTCGTTTTGACCGAGGCAGAAACCGGGCGGCCTGAAAAAATGGACCGGAATCGGATCGGTCCCTTCCTCGCCGTACATCAAGCCCTGTTCCACCGGAAAGGTCCGGCAGGTGTCGGGCCGGTCCTCGTAGACCGAACATCCCCGGTCCGTCAAGAAGGGGCAGGTATGCTCCGCATTGTCGGCCATCCGGAGCAGCACGTCCGGGAAATGGCTGCCTTCCCGAAGCACCACCTCCACGTACGCTTCCAGAAATCGGGATGAAGAAATCTCCAGGCGGTTTTTCAACCGAACCACGTCATAGGGGTACAGAAACAGGTTGAGATTGCGGCAGCAGCGGTTGAAGCAGCCGATTCCCGGATGACAGGAAAACCGGAAGGTTTCACCCGGCGTCAGGCGTTGCCCGGGCAGCCGGTCGATTTGGGCCGGATCTATTTTTTTCATAAATTCTTTTTCATAAATCCCAGGGGAATTACAAGGTTTCGACCATCTCCGCGATGGTCATTTTAATTCTCTGAGTGATGTCGGCGGTCTGCTTCAGCTCGGCTTCAATCCGGGCCATTTCCATGTAAAACGGGGTTCGGTCGAACGGCAGGTAGGCTTTTCCTTCGGTCTGACGGGTGAATGCGTCGCATCCCGGGCCGTAGCCGACCGCTCTTCCGGGCCGGTGAAGCTCATGGGCGGGACCGTGCAGGCGGCAGATCATAGGCCGATGCGGGTAGACCAGACAGAGCCCCTCCGCATTCAGCGGACACATCAGTCGAACCGGCCCGCCGGTTTTCTCCAGAGCGGCGGTCTCCCGACGCACCTCGGCGGCCCGTTGTCGAACCTTCCGGCGCAGGCCCTGAGTGAGATGGTGAAAGCCTTGCCGAAGGTAGAGGTACTCGATATGGGTATGGTGGTAAAACCGGGTCAGGCAGCAATTGTCCACACACCCGGTGCAATGAAAACCGTAGCCCTCGGCCACGGTCCCATAAGCCGCATCCATGTCTGCATATAATTTTTGCAGCTTTTCCAGAAAGGGCGCGGCGACTTGATCGGGAATGGCTATCATGAAATTTTTTCACACCAGGGGAGAAGGAAAAAAGAGTTTCGCATACAGGTTCATGGCATACCGGTCGGTCATGCTGGCGATGAAATCACAGACCACCCGTTCGTAAGGCTCATCGCCATGAAGAAGGTGGGCCATTTCAAGATGAATCAGCTCCTGTTCCAAAAAAGAAGCATTCTCCAGAAAAAAATGGTACAGCTCGGAGAGGATTTTTTTGGCTTTGACAAATTCCTTGTGCACCCGCTCGGCCCGATATACATTCTCATACAGGAATTGACGCAGAACGGTCATGGAGGCATAGACCTCCCGGCTCATTTTGAGAACCAGTTCGCCGTCTTCCACCGAGCTGTAAAAGATCAGATCCCGCATCATGGTGGTGGCCCGTTCCGGATGGGTTCGGCCGATGATGCGGATGCAGTCTTCCGGCACCTGATTTTCCCGAATCACCCGACTTCGAATGGCATCCTCCAGGTCGTGGTTGAGGTAGGCCATGATATCGGCCCACCGCACGATCTGCCCCTCGACGGTGCAGGGTTTCCGGTCGGGATGGTCCGACACGATATCGCCGTATCCCTTGGAGTGTTTCAGAATGCCGTCGCGAACTTCATGGGTGAGATTCAGCCCCCGGCCCCGGTTTTCCAGCAGGTCCACCACTCGAAGGCTCTGCTCGTAATGGGCGAAGCTGTGGGAGAAGATCTCTTTGAGGGCGGTTTCTCCGCCGTGTCCGAAAGGCGTGTGGCCCAGATCGTGTCCCAGAGCGATGGCCTCAGTCAGGTCTTCATTCAGGTACATGGCCCGGGCGATGGTGCGGGCGATCTGCGCCACCTCCAGGGTATGGGTCAGCCGGGTCCGGTATTGATCCCCCAAGGGGGAGAGAAACACCTGGGTCTTGTATTTCAGACGGCGAAAGGCGTTGCTGTAGACGATCCGGTCCCGGTCGAGCTGAAACACCGTCCGAACCGAACGAAGCGGTTCCGGATGCGCCCGGCCCCTGGATTCGGCGCTCAGACACCCGTGGGGCGACATGAACCGCCTTTCCCGATCTTCAAAATTCTCACGAATGGACATGCGTCTATTTACATAACGGAAAATCGGCCATGAATATGGACAAAACAAGCGGATATTGTAGCGTCCTCTGTATCCGAATGTAAAGGTAAATTTATGTCGAAAGGAAGGCACGGATGGAAAAAAAAGCGGAAGGGCATCACCTGATACTCGGCACCCTGACGGATCTGCTCACCGGGCACTCCCTCGAAGACACCCACGACGAGCGGTACCGGCAGAAACTGGCCCGATTGCTGCTCACGGACAAAGGGTATTCCAAAGAGGACATTATTCCGCGACGGGAACTCACGGCCGAGGCCGGCGACCGGCGGGGTCTGCTTCGGGTGGACTTTCTGATTCGACCCGCAACGCGGATCGGCATGATCATCAAATACGGCCCCGGCTCTCTGGTGACCCGCCACCGACCGGCTTTGGCCATCTCCCGGCTGGTCGCCCCCTACCAGGTTCCCATTGCGGTCGCCGCCAACGGGGAAGACGCCGATATTCTGGACGGGGCCACCGGAAAAGTCCGGGCCTCGGGCATGGCGGCGATCCCCTCCAGGTCCGAACTTCTGGGGTTCATGGAAACAGCCGGTTTCAACCCCATATCCGGCAAACGGGCCGAAATGGAAAGCCGCATCCTGTATACCTACGAGATCGACGGGGCCTGCCCGTGCGACACCACCGTCTGCCGAATGTAGGCGGCGGCTTTTCAGCGGCCGCCCCCCGTCGATGGATAAAATGGGGGTTCAACCGGGGGTTCAAATGGAGGGGGTCAAATCGGGGGCGCGATGGTCACCAGCACCCGCAGATCGCTCTTGGCGCGGATCCCATGCGGTTCGCTGATATCCGCGATCAGCACATCGCCGGTATTGGCCGGAAACGCGGCGCCGTCCTTGCCCAGAAACTCTCCCTCGCCTTCGAGCACGGTGATATTCACCTGACCGTCGATTTCATGGGAATGGATGGGCAATTCCTGGCCGGCCTTGAAATTGAAATTGACCACCTTCATATAGGGCGAGTCATGGACCAGAAATTTATTGAATGCCTTGTCTTTGAAACCGCTCTCTTTGAATAATTCAATGCGTTTAATCATGTCGTCTCCTTCATTTTTTTTGAAATCAGGCATCCTCCCAGGAAATACATTCCGTGGGGCAGGATTCGATGGCTTCGTCGATACACTCCTCGTCACCGCCTTCTTCTTTGGAGACCAACGCCTTTTCGGATTCCGAGTCAAAATCAAAAACATCCGGACACAGTTCGACGCAGGTTTCACATCCGATGCACTCATCCGTATCAATGACGACGATTTTACCCATTCCGGCTTCCTCCTTGCCTGTCTGAAATAATTAGCTCAAATAGATTCGGCTTAGATTATCCATTTGCCGATGGAACTGATCGTGCCGGCCCGAACCGATCTCTTCCTCCTCCAGGGTCTCGAATTCTTCCATCATGCCGCTCTGCCGTTCCTTGGACAGTTTTTTTTCGGCCTGGGGAAATAGAAGCGTATTCTCTTTTTTGATGTGGTCTCGAATCAGTGTTCCATAGCGATCGACCGCATCCATGAACACCCCGGGGGCCTCTTGATCTCCCCGATAGAATCGCTCCAGAGCGGCGCCCATCCGCTCCACCAGTTTTCTGCCTTCGGCATGCTCGTCCATCAGTTCATCCATGATATCCGCCTTTTTGGGGATACCGGCGTTCGACATTTCAGGAAACAAAAACCGCTCCTCTTTTCCATGGTGGCACCGGTCGATGAAGATCCGTAAAAACGCCATGACCTGGTCGAGATGTTCCCCTTGAATCGTCTTGTGGGAGGCCATCTTTTCACAGATCGCCCGGAGAATGTCGAGCATTCGAAGAATCCCGTCGTGCTCCTCCTTCAGTGCCTGAGTCGGTGTCATTTTTCCTCCTGATGGAAAAAAGCATGAATCGTTTAAGTCGAACCGCCACTGTAATGCGGATGATACCCGAAGGCCATACGGACAAAATACTATTTTGGACTGCGTGATTACGTATTCGGATGGCGCAGATCCATTCCGGCAAACCAAATTAATGATGATTATGCCGGTGTCAAACCGATCCGGTGCTTTACCTGTTTGCCCTTCTGGATTATAGTGGGCCGCCGGTCAGGCAGAAATAAAAAAGAGGAAGGATCCTGAAATAATGACGCACGAACCCAATGATGCGATGGGCCTCCGGTTTATGGAAAAGGCCCTTCAACAGGCCCGGATAGCGCTATCCAAGAACGAATTTCCGGTGGGATGCGTCCTGGTGCATGAAGAAAAGGTGATCGCGGCCGGCTCCCGGCGGGGCACATCCGGGGGGCCGGCCAATGAACTCGACCATGCCGAAATCCTGGCCCTGCGGGAGCTGGATGACCTGAAAGCGACCATCCGCCGGTCCGAGATCACCCTCTTCTGCACCATGGAGCCCTGCCTCATGTGCTATGCGGCGATTCTTCTCAACGGCATCGGCAAAATCGTCTATGCCTTCGAAGACGCCATGGGCGGCGGCACCCGGTGTGATCTCTCGTCCCTGCCGCCCCTTTACGGGGACAGAGCCGTTTCGATCACGCCCCATGTCCTGAGAGATGACAGCCTGCGGCTTTTTCAAACCTATTTCACCCGGCCCGAAAACGACTACTGGCGGGGGAGCTATCTGTCCCGCTATACCCTGGCCCAGCTCCCGGGAAGCCCGCCGGTGGCGGTTCCCTTCTGACCCCGGGCCCGCATTTCCCCATTTTAAAGACCGGCCCGTATTTTTTCTTTTCACCTGTTTCCTTTCATAAAAAACTTCGGTACACTTGCTTTTATCGCAAGGGAAGTCGGTGGTATTTTTCTAAATGACACTTTACAGGAGCGGTTATGTCGAAAGATCTGGTCATCGTGGGTGCGGGCCATGCCCACCTGACTCTGCTCAAACGGATGGCGGAACTGACGGAACAGGGCCACCGGGCCACCGTGATCAGCAAGGGCGCCTTTCATTATTATTCGGGCATGGGGCCCGGCATGGT
>JAABSQ010000449.1 GCA_011390315.1 Desulfobacteraceae bacterium | reverse complement strand
GTCGGCCTCCATCACCGCCCTGGAGGACTGCCATCTGTTCAAGCTGGAAGAAGGCCCCCTCTACGATCTCATGGCCGAACACATCGAAGTGGTCCGGGGCATCATCCGGGTGCTCTGCCGCCGCATGCGGTCCATGCTTCGGCAGCAGATGAAGAAGAAGAGCGGTGGAGAAGGTTAATTTCAATTCAAATCAGATCAGATCAACCGCTCGGTACTGCCATCCATGGGATTCCGCTGCTGCTCTGAGATGTTTGGCTTTCTTTTTAATCTGGTTTTCTGCAAATTCAGAAAAATCAATCAAGACATGCTCGGGGAATGTTTTTGGATCGGGGGCGACCCTGAGCTGCTGTCGGGTGCACTCCGCCACCGTGACGGCTAAAACACCGATCGACGCGTGCCCCAAACCCTGGGTAAAATGAGTCCAGGCATCTTCCGCTGTGATTTGGTCGCCGTCATACACCGACAAGCATTTTTGATCTTTCGGGGTCGGCCGGAAAGCCTGGGAGGTCACGCGGCCCTGTTGGACCCATGAGGGATGAACCTGCCTGTGCAGAGAAGTTTCGGCATTCATAACTCCCCTCCGCTCATGCGGCGGATTTCAGAAATGATCCATTCCCAATCATCTTCCTTCTCCAGGTTGAGATCCCGCATATCCTCCTCGTCTGTGTTCATGTTCAGCCGGTGCCATACGGCATGTTGCGCGGAGAGGTCCACTTCGAGGCTGATATCCTCGGATGAAAGCGTCCATTCCGCCTGAATCCCCCCTTCAGCGGTGGGATAAACATGGGGCAACTGCAAATCATCCGGAAAATAGCGGTCAAAACAGAAAGCAAACCAGTCCAGTTCGTCATGTTTGGGAGCCTTACCCCTTCCCTCAAGCCAACCATCTTTCAATTTTCTAAACTCGTCGAGTCGAACGGATACGTCCAACGGATCGAGAAGACTGATATGTTCACTGGATTCGAGACCCAGCAGACGGTTCTGTCGATTGAATCTTCCGATACCTTGAAGAAGGACCCGCATACCAGACCGGTAGCCGTTAAACGCCTCAAGAATGGTATCTATATGTTGATCGGCCATCGGACCTTCAACTTTATTTCCGTCGATCAATTGCAACTGAAAAGTCATTGCATCCTGGTCAACTTCGGGAATGGATCCGCGAAGGCGAACCTCCTCGGTAAATTCTCTTGCCCGCGAGGAGGATAATACCAGCTTCCGCCGGGTTTCTCTGGTCAGTCGAGCCGGCTGAGGATGCACCGACGTGGTGAATTCGATGGATTCCCCATTTCGAAGGTTTCGTCCTATTCGGTCGAAATAGCCCAACACCCTTTCCGGCAGGTAGGGCGTGATGGATTGATTCTGCTCCGCGGCACCAATGGCGCCGATGATGGCTTCCCGAGCCTGCTCAAAATACACCTGATTCAGAGGTGGAAATCCTGCCAAGTGGGGCGAATTAACCGTCATGCGGATGACCGGGATGGCACTGCCTTCGTCCACGCCGGCAAGTTTTAATTCGATTCCCTCGGTGAAACCGCGGGGAGACCGACGACGATCCGAATGTTCTTGAAGGTACCGCCACTTGGCCACTTCTATCACCATCTCTTCCAAAACGGCCAAATCCTTCAAAAATTCCAACGGAATTGCGGCCTCTTGAAAACGTGGACCACAAAGTTTCGGCCGTAGGAAATCTACTGTGGTCATCTTCTCTTCTCCCGGCAAAGAGACCCCAGAGATAATCCAAGGCAGTATTCTTTGTTTTTACAATACAATTCCATCCTCATTACGGCCCATCAACTCAGATTTAGAAGGCATCTTTCTTATAGCTTGCTACGCCTGCCCCACCTGGCTGCCTGGTATGGCGGCTCTTTCTTATTCTGTTTTAGACTATCCAATATAGGAAAACAAGAAGGAAACCAGATCATGCCGGGTTTGACTGGACAGATGCCCCTGATGAAGCCCCCATATTTTCATTTTGATTTCAGTGGGCGTGATCGTCATCATGGGAATGGCCCTCCTGGTGTGCCGAATCGGTACGGGACGGCTGACCGTCCTTTCCAGGTGAACTCGGTTCCTGCGGAGCACCGGATTCGGATGCTGCCGCGTGCCCTTCCTGCCCGTGGGAATGGCCGCCATTTGCATCACCGGCCTGCCCGTGATGGCCGCCCATTCGGCCCTCCTGGCCCCGGGCGTCTACTTCGGCCCGGTACTCCTCCGGCGTCATCTCCGGTAATTTTTGAAGAACCGCAATCAGGCCCCACAATTCCTTATCCTTATGGGTCGTCCCGAACGCCGGCATTCCGGTCATCTTGAGACCGTTCTGGACAATCCAGAAGAGCTGCGCATCCGTATATTCCTCCCGAACATGCTCATCGGTGAGTTCCGGCGGGCTCGGATACAGCCCTTTTGCAAATTCCAGTCGTTCATACCCCGGTGCGCCGTGGCACATCCGGCACATGGGATGAAAATGGTGAAAACCGCTTTCGAGAAGCTCGGGATCATCCAGGGGCGGCGGGCTGATGCCGTCGCTGTGATTGTCGATGGAGCGTTCGCGGGCGATCTCCAGAACCGCGAGGGTCCCATCCCAGTGGGGCACAGTGGCGGCGACATTATAGACCCCGGACCAGACAAAGAGGCCCCCTGCAATCAGGATCAACAGAATCACAGCTAGAAAAGCGCCTAAAAATTTCATGAGTTTTATCTCCCCTTTTCTGCGGATGTCGATCGGTCATCCGTTTGGGTTTGAGGCCGCGAATTACAGGGGCGGCCCACACGTTCCATGGCGGGTGATTACTACCGGTGGTATAATCCGCGGAAAGATTCGAAAACGATTCGCAAAATTATGTAATTATTCAAAAACAGCAGCGTATTTTGTGCTTGAAGCGGCCGCCCGCATCCAAGAGAGAAATCCTTTCACCGCAAGGAACAGCAGGATCACATACAGCAAGGCGACGAACATGACGCCTTTGGTGAAATAGAGCCCGATGCCGATGATATCCA
>JAABSQ010000448.1 GCA_011390315.1 Desulfobacteraceae bacterium | reverse complement strand
TATCGGCCTCGGT
Source organism: Desulfobacteraceae bacterium (assembly GCA_011390315.1). Lineage (GTDB taxonomy): Bacteria > Desulfobacterota > Desulfobacteria > Desulfobacterales > Desulfococcaceae > JAABSQ01. Next base: position 2,991 of record JAABSQ010000448.1, on the reverse strand, counting down.
CAACAACGGAAATCGTTTGCAAATGGCCTGCCAGTAAGGCTGGGCCGCGAACTGGAAAATGTCGTCGGCCTGGCGGCGGCTGATGCGAATGGAGCGAAGCAGGGGGTTGCCGGCCAATGCCTGCCGGGCCGATTTTCCCTTAAAGCCCAGTACGCTTTTCACCGCCGCATACTCTTCCACTGACAGCAGGGGTTGGTAGGCCGCTTGAATGAGGCTCGGGTGGGCATGCCCGAGGTCCACGCCCGGGTCCAACGTCACCCCGGATGCCCCGCCCGGCCAGTAGGTTCTTCCGGCGTGGCCTTCCCGCTCATGGACCCATTTCAGATCTCCCCGGAATCCAGGCAATACGTCTTCGATACTGGTGGTTTCCTGTGGAACGACCTCGCCGGTTTGCTTGAATTCTGTCAGCGCCTTCCAGGTTTTCGGCCCCACGATGCCGTCTGCAATGAGCCCTTGGGATCGCTGGAATTGTTTTACAGCCGATTCGGTGCCGGCGCCGAAGAGACCGTCCGCATCCAGATCGAATCCGGCCTTTTGTAGTATCCGTTGAAGTTGTTGAACATCCCCGCGAAGCTCGGGGGATCGGCTTTCGAATCCGTCTTTGAGTTGAAGTGTCGGGTGTGACATGGGGACCTCCTTCTAATTATGAATCCATTCCTCTGATTCGAAGCTTTTCTTTTTGGAATACACAAAAACAACCGCCTATGCGATCGGAATAATTGTCCAGTATTTCTCTGATCGCTCTTTCCTTCTCGTCACCTGTGGCGTCTTCCAGTCGAAGGAGCAAAATACCGCTGTGACCCATGCCCGAATGATAAACCAGCTCTCCAAAATCTTTGTCCATAGTGATGACCATGCGATTTTCAGAGTTTGCCAATTCAATAATCCTATTATCTTTCATTCGCGGATCTAAGTTTCTAACCATTTTAGTATCATACCCTTCACTGATAAGGTACTCTTCGACTCTTTTTCCGACGCCCACATCTACCAGAAATTTCAAAGGAGAAAGGTTCATGCTGTAATTTTTACCGGATAAACCTGTTCTTCTTCGACCAGATGGGAGACATATGCGAATACAGCCTGAAAATCTTCCTTTTCCAATTCAGGGTATTCATCGGCTAACTGCTCAAGCGTAATGCCACCTGCAAGCGCTTTTAAAATTTGTTCAACGGTGATCCTCAGGCCGCGAATGGTCGGTTTTCCGATCATGATCTCCGGGTTGATGGTTATCCGGGATAGCAATTGATCTGTTTCAGTCATCGTTGGCATCCTGCACTTTCCTTTTTTTTGTCAGCGGAATAAATCCCCGGCCCGGTTTTACAACCCGGCCGGCGGATCCAATATCGGGTTTTCATATGGCCTCGGCCGATAACCCGAGCGCCTTTCGCTTGGTTTCAATATGCCGTCGTATCAGCACCGCCGCTTTTTCCGGGTCAGGTTCGACTGCAAAGGCGGCGCCGACCACGTCGTTGAGTCCTTCGGTGAGAAGCTTGACGATATTCATACTGCCGGTGATGGCGGGCATGGGGCCGAGGACGGTGTAAACCCCCGAGGCCACGAAATAGACGCCGATGGAGATGGCCTTTTCCGAATACCATTCGGGGGCGGCGCCGGCGATGGGCAGGTCGGAGATGTCGACCCCGAGGGCATCGGCCAGGGCGCCGGCCAGCATCAGGATGCGGACATTGTCCACGCAGCTGCCCATATGCAGGACCGGCGGAATCCCGAGGGACCCGCAGACCTCCTTGAGCCCCGGTCCGGCGTACCGGATGGCTTCGGAGACCTTGAACCCGGCTTTGGCATTGGCCACGGCGGCGCAGCCGGTGTCCACCACCAGGATGTCCTTTTCGATCAGCCGTTTGGTCAGCGTGACATGGCCGAAGTCGTGTTTGATTTTGGGGTTGTTGCAGCCGACCACCCCGGCGGCGCCGCGAATCTTTCCCGCCTTGATGGCCTCGATCAGCGGCGCCGGGGTTCCTCCCAGCGCTCCCACAATGGCTTCCACGGAAAAGCCGCCCACCGCCGGAACCGGCTCCACCGGGATATAGACCTGCCCCCGCCGATCGAAGTTTTCCACCGCCTGCTTTACCAGATCCTTGGCCAGTTTCTCGGCGTTTTCCGGATGGAATTCATGATGCTCCATACCCGGAAACCGGGCCTTGTCACTGGTGCTGATCATCTTGGTATGGTAGCATGCGGCCACGGTTCCCAGGGACGGCATAATGCACTGGTAATCGGCCAGGATCATTTCCACCGCGCCGGTGGCGATCACCAGTTCGGTCATCAGGTGGTTGCCCGCCATCGGCACCCCGTGGCGCATCAAAAGCTCATTGCCGGTGCAGCAGAGTCCGGCCAGGTTGATCCCCTTGGCCCCTTTGGACTCGGCCAACCGGATCAGATCGGGATCCTGAACCGCCCGAAGCACCATTTCAGAAACCACCGGGTTGTGGCCGTGGACCAGGATGTTGACCTGGTCTTCCTTGAGTACGCCCACATTACAGGCATTCGGGGTCGGCTTCGGGGTGCCGAAGAGGATGTCCGACACCTCGGTGGCGATGAGTGACCCGCCCCAGCCGTCCGACAGGGCGTTTCGAACCCCCTGAAGCAGCAGGCTCTGCCAGCCGTTGTCCACCCCCATGTGGGTGCGGTGCATCATTTCCGAGGTCTCCCGATCGATGGATCGGGGCATGATCCCCGCCTTCCGCCAGATTTCCCGCCGTTTTTCCGGCGCCCGCCGGGTCAGGGTCAACTCCTTCTGCCGGGTGCCGTAATCCTCCTGCATGGCATAGGCCAGTTCTCCGGCCACGGCCGCAGGCTCCTTTCCATCGGTCTCCACCCCGTATTCAGCCGCCACCCGTTTCAGCTTTTCCACATCCGTGATGGCGTAGCCGGGCGCGCCGCCTTCCGCCACCTGAGCAAGCACCTCCACCAGATCCCGCCCATGATCCGAATGCGCAGCCGCTCCGGAAGCGATGGCCCGGCCCAGGTTCC
>JAABSQ010000447.1 GCA_011390315.1 Desulfobacteraceae bacterium | reverse complement strand
TCATCTAAATATCGAAATCCTTCCATCTTACGCTCCTTTCAGGGATGCACCCCGTAAAAAGCGGCAGCCACCCACAGCAGGGCCCCGATCAGCACCGCCCCAGCCTGCACCGGCATGGCCCGCCGCATCTCTTTTTCCACTCCCGACGGCGAGGTAAACGGGGTGGAGCCGGTAAAATTCATGGCCATATAGGAACTGAGGGCCCCGGTGACCAGAATCATGGCCGCAGCGTCGAGCATTCCCAAGCCCTGCCTGAAAAGAACCACCGCTGCCGCACCCATTACCAGACCGGGAATCACCCCCTTTACCGCAAAAGGTTTTCCGGGAATCCACGGCAGCAGCGCCGGCGTGATGACGGCGCCTCCCACAACACCCAGTAGAGCGGACATGAGTAAAACAAGTCCTCGATGCCAGGCATCGCCTATTGAGTACACCCCCGGTCCGATCCCCGACAGCAGAAAAATCGCCACGGCCGTCCAAAGAGCCGGTGTACCGATATTCGCAAGCTCCACCGGCGCCAGAACCAGTCGTTCCTTGAAAGGAAAGGCCACCCGCCGCATCGAGTTCTCCGCCTTCATGCCCGCGTCCAGAAAAGCCTTCAGATCCGAAGCCCGGATGGGCCCCCAGACCGCCTCGAACCCGCACCCTTTTTTTACGATCCGGGCCGCAACCCCGGTGGCGGCCAACTGGGGCAGGATCAGTTTGCGATGATTCACCACCCGGTCGAGGCCGGTCGTCTTCACCCTTCGGACCACCTCGGCCGTCGAAAAAGTCCCTTTCCCGGCGGCACACCAGACATTGACCCCTTTGGTGTCCAGAACCAGAATCCAGGTGTCGAGATGCCTTAATTCTTTTCGCAGGGCGTCGAAAGTGAGCTTGTAATTGGCGGTGACCAGAACCGGTGAATCCGGCCCCGGTTCTCCGGCCGCGTAAAGTCCGGGGGCGATTGTATACCGATCCCGGCCGATTCCCAGGCGGGCCGAAACCGTGCCCCAAAAATCCTGATTGTCGAGGGTCGTACCGATTTGCGGCGTCAACCCCGCCGGGGTTTCAAAAAACCGCTCCACAAAAGAGCAGAGGGTATATCCCGGGCGGTCGTAAGCCGTATCGGTGGAATCGGATGGGGGGTCGCAGCAGGTTGCCTGTGTGCTGCACTCCTCCGCCATGGGAAGGGGGTCACCCATCGAACGGCAATCACAAAAGGGCGTTTGAGTGCCGCAGCACTCCTCATTTTTCGGATCAATTTCATTTTCCATGGGGTGTTCCAAATCTCCTCCTGAAGATGGCCAAAATATGCGAACCCTGAAAAGGCAGGCGGTTCATGACGAGGTTTTCGGTCCCGAGGACCCTTCGATATCCACGATTTTCAGGGTATCCCCCCAGTAATCCTTGGACTTGTAAGTAGCGATATTCATCATTTTTCGGGTCAGATCTCCGATCCGATCGACCCCTTCCTTGATATTTTTGAGGGCCTCCCGGTTGGGATCCTCTTCGGGCAGATCCATGATCAGCATCTCCGCATACCCGCTCACCACCTGCAGGGGCTGATTGAGTTCATGGCAGACGCCGCCGGCCATTTCGATCACCCCCTGAAGCTTTTCCTGCCGGGCCAGGGCGGTGAGCAGTTCCAGCATTCGCCGCCCCACATCGATTCGGGCCCGCAATTCCGCCTGATCATAGGGTTTGGATACATAATCGTCCGCACCGGCCTCCAGCCCCTGAACAATATCCACGCGATCGCCCCTGGAGGTCAGAAGAATCAGATACAGGGGCGCCATCCGCTCCTGAGCCCGCAGCCGACGGCACAGGTCGATCCCGCTCAGGCCGGGCATCATCCAGTCGAGAATCGCAAGCCGGGGGGCCTCCTTGCTCTGCAGCGCTTTCCAGGCCGCGTCGCCGTCTTCGGTGACCACGACCTCATAGCCCCATTTTTTCAATACGGCTTCCAACAGGGTTCGAGAGGTGAGGTCGTCTTCGGCGATCAGAATCCGTTTCATAAAAATTCTCCGACATGGTCCGTAAAATGCCTGAACCGGTTTTCCAGTTTCGGAACCAGAGCCGCAATGTCTTCGATTCGCTCGGCGGATTCCATGTTTTGGGCCGTCCGGTTCATCGCCAACCCGCTGACATTGGCGCACGAGCCCTTGATGTGGTGGGCCTGAGCCCGGGCGGATTCGAGTTCGTTCCGACCAATTATTTTCTTTAATGCTTCGATCTGCCGCGGCATGTCCTTCACAAAAACGGCCATGATCTGCCGGGCCAGCCCCTGGTCCCCCATGACCCGGGAGAGGAAGGCATCCCGATCGAAGATCGAAGCGGAATCATCGGCAGCGGAAAGCGGCTCTCTGAGACCGTTGTCGATTTCCGGCTCGGTTTCCGAAGATTCCGGCGAGAGCCATTTCTCCAGCATCTCCGACACCCTTCGGGGAGAGACCGGCTTGGCCAGGTAATCATTCATTCCGACCGCCAGACACCGGTCCCGGTCTCCCTGCATGGCGTGGGCGGTCATGGCGATGATCGGCACCCGGCGGTTCAGCACCGGCGAGTCCGAAGACCGGATCAGGGCGGTGGCTTCGAAACCGTCCAGCTC
>JAABSQ010000446.1 GCA_011390315.1 Desulfobacteraceae bacterium | reverse complement strand
GCTCCGGCATCTGACAGTCCATGAACACCAGATCATAGGGAATCTGTTCCAGCGCCTTCAGGGCCTCCCGGCCGTCGGCCACGGCATCGGCCCCGTAGCCCAGCTTCTGAAGAATGGACAGGGCCACCTTCTGGTTGACGATATTGTCTTCGGCCAGAAGAATACGGGTGCGCCGCCGCCGGGCTTCGCTGATGGTGTATCGGGTGATCAGGGATGTCTGCGGTCCTGTGGAACGGGAGCAGGCCCCATGAGTCACCTCGGCGAGGCAGTCGAACAGCAGGGACCTTTTCACCGGTTTGGTCAAATACCCGTGAAACCCGGCCTGCTTGAATTTTTCAGCATCCCCCCGCATTCCGATGGAGGTGAGCAGAATCAAGCGGGTCGTTTTCAGATCCGGATCGGATGAGATGGCGGCGCCGAGCTACCGGC
>JAABSQ010000445.1 GCA_011390315.1 Desulfobacteraceae bacterium | reverse complement strand
CCTCATAAATCCGGTCCCCATAATGACAGCCATGTTGGAAGGGAAGAGCATCGACCCCCGGGAATTACTGGCGACGGTCGACCCGAAGGACGTTACCCGCGCCCTTGAAAAGACCAAGGCGGGTGTGCCTCGACCGATTCGGATGACCGACAAGCCGCTCGAAGAGCCGACATCCGACAAAATGGGATGGCTGGACAAGCAAAAGTTGCGGCTGGGATATGAAATGCATAGCAAGCACCCGGAAAAGGCGCTGCCGATCCTGCATGCTTTACGGAAGAAGCATCCGAACGTGCCCAGAATATACAATTACATCTGGGCTGCCTATGCATATATGGGAAGGGATGATGAGCGGCTGGCGGTGCTTGAAGAAACCTACGCGAAATTTCCGGACTACCTGTTTGCGAAAACCGGATTGGCCGAATATTACCTGAAAGAGGGGTATCACCAAAAGATTCCCGAACTTTTTGACAGAAAATACGAACTCTACCTGCTCTATCCGGAAATGGAGGTATTTCATGTAAGCCAGGTGCGCGCTTTTCTGCACACCACCGGCATTTATTTCGCCCGAATCAATCAGATTAACCGGGCGCTTTACCATTATTTCGGGTTGATGAGTTTTGCGCCGAAGGATACAGCGGCCGAAGATGTCGCCTATGAAATTCTTCGGAAAGAGCTGCAAAAAATCAAAAATAGAATGGGCAAAAAATCGTCGTTGAAGTGGTGAAACCTATCGTTGCGTTTCCGGTTTTGCAATCGGCTTTCATCACAGTCAATCCGGGAAAGGACTTTGAATGAACACCCCTGTTTCCCCCGATGACCTGAGAAACCGCATCGAAGGGGTTGTCCAAGCCTATTCGCAAAAAAACGACATCCGCCCTTTCTGGCGAACCCCGCTTTTGGCAACGGCCGTCGCGGATGACCGGTTCGATGTTTTGCCCCGCATCGCGGCCGAGGATCACGCTCTGCCCCGGGACCTGCTGGATACGGCCCGATCGGTGGTGGTCTTTTTTGTGCCTTTCATTCCGGAGGTGGCCAAAGAAAACCATCCGGGAGAGAATCCGAGTCGAAGCTGGGGTCTGGCCTACGAGGCCGCCAACCGGCTGATCGGCCATGTATGCGAGGTGCTTCAGCGGGAGCTGGAAGACCGGGGATACCGGGCCGCGCTGACCCCGGCCACCCACAATTTCGACCAGGAGAAACTGATGGCCCGGTGGTCCCACAAGCATCTCGGCTACCTGGCGGGGCTGGGCCGGTTCGGAGTCAATGCCCAGTTCATTACCCCGGTCGGATGCGCCGGGCGGATGGGCAGTCTGGTCACCGATGCCGATCTCGGGGACAGCCCTCTGGTGAATGCTGAAGAACTCTGTCTTCACAAAATCGGCCGAAAATGCCTGGTTTGCGTGGACCGCTGCCCGGTGGGGGCGGTGTCGGTCTCGGGCATCGACCGGAAAGGCTGCTGGGAGCGGCTGAAAGAAAACATCGCCCGGGTCGACGCTTTGGCCGGCCTTGAATCCTCCACCCATGTTTGCGGCAAGTGTCAGGTGCTGGTTCCGTGCAGCCTGAAAGACCCGACCGGAAACAGCGGCTGCCGATCGTGAAAGGGTGTGGACATTTCCGTGTTTCACGCTTAAGATGAGAGAAGCGGAATCGAAAGGAGCCCATGGAAAACGAAACCAAGCGAATCGCCGTGTTTATCGATGCGGACAACGCCCCGGCCAAGATGATCGATTTCATCGTCTCGGAGCTGGCCAAGTTCGGGGTGGTCAACATTCGAAAGGCTTACGGCAACTGGAAAAACCCCTGCCTCAAGGGGTGGGAAGAGTCCCTGTTCGAATACGCCATTCAGCCGGTTCAGCAGTTTGACCTCACCAAGGGGAAGAACGCCACCGACATCGCCATGACCATCGACATCATGGACACCCTCTACAACAAGAACATGGACATCTTCTGCATCGTCTCCTCGGACGGGGATTATACCCCCCTGGTGACCCGCATCCTTTCGGAAGGCAAAACGGTTTTCGGATTCGGGGAGCGAAAGGCGCCCATGGCCTTTGTGAACGCCTGCTCCAAGTTTCTCTACCTGGAGGAGCTGAAGCAGCCGGGGTCGCCCAAAGAAGAGTCCGCCCCTTCCCGGGCCACCGGCAACGAGCTCAAATCCGACTCCAAACTGATGAACCTCATTCGCAACGCCATCGATGCGGGCCAGGATGACGACGGATGGGCACATCTGGCCTCCATCGGTTCGCACATTTCCAACCAGGCCTCCTTCGATGCCAGAAACTACGGTTACAAAAAGCTCGGGGACCTGATCCGGGCCATCGATCTGTTCGAAGTCAAACCGCTGGAAAGCGGTCAGCTCCTGGTGCGGGACAAACGCCGCATTCGCCAGCTGAACAAATAAACACGATTTATTCCGATCTCCGGCCGAGCTCCGCCTCATATACATGCGAGAAGCCGGGGTGTCTTCACTCTATTACCCTTCAAAAAGGCAGGTGCGCCAATGCGTGAAACCATCCAATTTACATTGAACGGCCGAAAGGTGACCCTGGACACGGACGGCGATCGGAACCTGTTGTGGGTCCTGCGCAGCGACCTGGGAATGACCGGCCCCAAGTACGGTTGCGGAGAAGGGCTGTGCGGGTCCTGCACCGTTCTGATCAACGACCGGGCCATGCCCTCCTGCCAGATGCGGGCGGCGGATGCGGCCGGGGCCGATATCGTCACCATCGAGGGGCTGGCCGGCAACGGCAAGCTGCATCCGCTTCAGGAGGCCTTTATCGAAAAGGGCGCCTTTCAGTGCGGATACTGCACCCCGGGCATGATCCTGAAGGCTTACAGTCTGCTCAAAACCAACCCGAATCCCTCCGCCGAAGACATCGTGTGGGGGCTGGAGAACAATCTCTGCCGGTGCGGGGCCCATGTGAGGATCGTGGAGGCGATTCAGAGCGCGGCCCGAACCATGAAAGGAGGCGCCTCATGACCCATCCGGATCAAGACCGACATCAGGCCGCCGAATCACCGAACACTGCGCCGATGACCCGGC
>JAABSQ010000444.1 GCA_011390315.1 Desulfobacteraceae bacterium | reverse complement strand
AAAGAAACATATGAAGAGGCGTTAAAAAACATCAAGCGGGATTGCGGGAATGTGGACGGTATTCTCTACCTCCTGCCGTTTGAAGATCCCGCCTGCATCCGCGATTATTCCAGCATTGTCAGTCTTATCCAGGCAATGGCCGCTGTTCGGATGACATCCTGCGGATTGCTCCTGGCTGCTCAATTCGAAAATGATCTTGATCAGTGTTTTGTAGAATCCTGGATTGGTTTTGAACGGTCATTGGGTCTTATCGCACCTGAGATGCGGGTCTCTACGGTCTCAGTGGGTGGCCGAAATCCGGATGAAGGCGTCCCCGCGAAGAATGGGGCCCGGATATGGATCCGCAAACTCATAAAGGAATTTGTAAATCCCGAAGGGCAAAGCGTCCTGTTTCAGAACGGCAGGCGTCATGTATGCCGGCTCCGGCCCTCTCCCCTGGAAGTGGGAAGCCGTGGGTTGAAAGCGGGGGGAACGTATTTGATTGTCGGGGGATTTGGGGGACTCGGGTTCCTCTTGGCAGAGCATTTTGCGGCATCGGAGTCAGTGAACCTGATCCTTACCGGGAGAAGCCCCTTGGATGAAAAGAAGAGGTCTCGAATCAAATCCCTGGAGGAGCTGGGCAGCCGGGTTTTTCATATCCGGGCCGATGTTTGTGACAAGCCGGCCATGAAGCAGGGTTTGGACCGGGCAAGGGAGATATTCGGAGGCATCCTGGAAGAGAAGACCATATTTGAAAAAGAAGGGAGTGATTTTCAGAGACTTCTTGATGCCAAGATCAAAGGTTCCCTGGTCCTCGACGGACTGATCAAAGAAGACCCCCTTGATTTTGTCTGCTATTTTTCTTCATCCTCGGCTATTCTCGGTGATTTCGGTTCCTGCGATTATGCCGTTGGTAATCGCTTTCAAATTGCCTATGCCCGGTTACAAAACCGCCGAAAATCCCGCGTGAGATCAATTGTGATCAACTGGCCTCTCTGGAGAGACGGAGGCATGTCCTCCACTGATCATGAGAATGTCGAAATGTACCTCAAATCCAGTGGTCAGGATTATTTGGAAAGTAAAGAGGGACTTGAGATATTTGACCGCATATTGTCTCAGAACAAGACTCAATATCTGGTGCTGAAGGGCAAACCCGATCGGGTGCATAAATTTTTAGGGCTGATACAGGACCGGAAATCGGCAACGGCGTCGTCATTCATTGACAGCTCGAACAAAGGAAGACGGCCCGGGATGAAGGGCTTGAGTCTTGAACAATGTTTGCTCTCGGACATGAAAGAGCATGTGAGCAAATTGTTGGAGGTTCCGAAAAACAGGTTGGAACCCGGGAGGAATCTGGCCGAGTATGGATTTGAATCCATGAGTCTGACGGAATTTGCAGCCCTTTTGAGTAAGCAATATAACGTCAATGTCACACCCGACCTGTTCTTCAAACATTCCACCCTTGAACGGCTGAGTCAACATTTTCTGGAAGTCTATCCGGAAACCATACGAGGCTTTTATGGCGAAGACGATATCAAAGCGGCCGAATCCCAAAGTAATACGACTGGTTCGAGTACATCCGAATATCCGAGAAAAAGAAGTGTGAACAGGGTCGAAATCGGAAGTTCCGATGATGCACATGAGCCGATTGCGATCATCGGAATGAGCGGCCGGTTTCCACAGGCCAGGAACATCCGTGAAATGTGGGCCATCCTTGAAAACGGACAAGACGCGGTTGGTGAGATCCCGTCCGAACGTTTTGATCGGTGGCGGGGTGACGGAGAAAACGCATCCGGCGCAATCAACACCTGGTCGTGCGGCTGCATCCCGGGAGTCGCGGAATTTGATCCGCTGTTCTTTTCCATCTCACCGCTGGAGGCGGAAAATATGGATCCGCGGCAGCGGCTTCTTCTTCAGGAATCCTGGAAGGCGCTGGAAGATGCCGGATATGGCAAGGAACATGTCGATTCTGCCCGGATCGGCATGTTTGTCGGCGTCGAACAAGGCGACTATCATCTCATTTCCAGGGGCAGGGGAAGTATTACTTCCGGCCACGATGGAATTCTGGCATCGCGTCTTGCCTATCACTTAAACTTTTCCGGCCCTGTCATGGCGATCAATACGGCCTGTTCTTCGGGCCTGGTGGCCGCCCATCAGGCCTGTGCCAGCCTTCGCAACCGGGAGTGCGATACGGCCATTGCTGCGGGGGTGAACCTGATTCTCACCCCGGAGATGTATCTGGCAATGGCACGGGCCGGGATGCTTTCCGAGGACGGTAAGTGTTTTGCTTTTGACTGGAGGGCAAACGGTTTTGCGCCCGGGGAGGCTGTCGTGGCCCTGGTGTTCAAAAGGCTTTCTCAGGCCTTAAGCGACGGCGATCCTCTATACGCGGTCATCATGGGAAGCGGGGTGAACTATGACGGCAGGACCAACGGCATTACCGCTCCGAGCAGGATTTCTCAGACGAACCTTCTCAAAGATGTATATGATCGTCACGCTATAAACCCGGAAGATATTCAATATATCGTCACCCACGGCACCGCCACTCGATTGGGAGATCCGGTCGAAATCAACGCATTGAACGACGCTTTCAGGGAGTATACGGGAAAACAGAGGTATTGCGCCCTCACCTCGATCAAGACGAATTTCGGCCATACCTTTGCGGCATCCGGTCTGGTGAGCCTTATAGGCCTAGTGCAAGCCTTTCGTCATAAGAAAATTCCCGCCAGTCTGCATTGTAAAAACGAAAATGATTTTATCGACTGGAACCAAAGCCCTTTTTATGTGAATAAGACGGTCAGCTCGTGGAAACGGAAAAATGAATCGGAAAGGATGGGAGCGGTAAGCGCCTTCGGCATGAGTGGAACCAATGCCCATATGGTGGTGCGGGATTATTCCGAGCAAACGTGCGATCCTGCCCGGAATCAGGCGCCATACCATCTGCTCGCTCTTTCCGCGAGAACACGGGAGGCCCTGCTGGAAAAGGTTCGGGATATCATCTGCGCACTGGAAGACGGGGAGGTACGGAGCCGGAGTCTTGCCGATATCAGTTACACCCTGCTTCTGGGCCGCCACCATTTCAAAC
>JAABSQ010000443.1 GCA_011390315.1 Desulfobacteraceae bacterium | reverse complement strand
CATCGTTGATGCCGTCGCCGACCATGGCCGGGGTACGGCCCTTCTGCTGAAGCTGCTGGATAAACGCCGCTTTATCACCGGGCAATTGATCGCCGAGGTGGTTTTCAATGCCCAGCTGACCTGCAATGGCTCGGGTGGTCTCTTCTCCGTCTCCGGAAACCACGAATAATTCTATTCCCTTATTCGCCAGTCTCCCCACCGCCTCGAAAGCGCCTTCTCGAATTTCATCCCCGAAGATCAGAACCCCGGCCGGATGTTCATCAACCGCCATGTAGACCCGGGAAGCATCCTCGTCAATCGGATGAACCACCACATCCATTATGGATTCAATCGTCACCGGTTCTTCAAAGACAAAAGCGGGTGCGCCGACCCGGACCCGCTTTCCATCCCAAATGCCGGAGACGCCGTTTTCATGAACGGCGACCGACTGAACCGGTAAGGGGAGAAGCCCTTTTCCATCCGCCGCCCGGCGAATCTCCGATGCGATGGGATGGTCGGATTCTGTCTCCAGCGCCAGCGCCAACGATAGAAGGGTTTCCTCTGAAAAAGGTTCCCGAGGGAGAATCTGCTGCAAGGTATACCGGCCCCGGGTCAGGGTGCCGGTCTTGTCGAAGACCACCGTATCGACCCGTTCGGCCGCCTCGAACGCCGAAAAATCCCGCACCAGAATGCCGCTCCCGCCCGCCAGGGAAATGCCGGCCACCCGGGCCAGCGGAATGGCGATGCCCAAGGCGCAGGGGCAGGAGATCACCATGACCGTGATGGCCCGAATCATGGCCGCCTCAAAAGACAATCCCAGCCAAAAGCCGACCGCACCGGTTCCCGCCGCCAGGGCCAGAATAGCCGGTACAAACCATTGGAGCAGAACATCGGTGCGGCCTTCGACGGCGATTTTCCGGCTCAGGGTCTGCTCCATAATGGAGATCATCTGCCCCAGAATGGAATCGGGGCCGACCGCATCGGCCCGCACCCGGAAGCGACCTTGAAGAACGCGAGCCCCGCTTTTCATTCGATCCCCCGCCTTTTTGAAGATCGGGGTAGCTTCACCGGTGAGGGAGGATTCATCCACTCGTCCCCTCCCCTCCAGAATGGTCCCGTCCGCCGGAACGATTTCGTCGGCATCGGCGATGAATTCATCTCCCGATTGAAGCATTTCGATGGAAACGTACCGGCCTTCGGGATACCCATCGGTTCGAATTTTCACTTTCCGCGGCTTGAGGGTAAAAAATGCCTCCAGGTCGGAGAGTACCCGGTCCTTGGCGTTTCTTTCCAGAAGCTTGCCCAGCAGGGTCAGGGTGATCAGCATGGAAGCGGTGTCGAAATAAAGATGCAGGGTGCCGTAAATCAGGTTGAAGAGGCTGTAAAAATAGGCGGCGGCCGAGGCGGCGCTGATCAAGGTCTCCATGGTGAAGGCGCCGGAAAAAACTCCGGACCAGGCCCGCCGGTGAATCGTCCATCCGCCGTAGAAAAAGGGGATGGAGGCCAGAACGAAAATGGGCCAGGAGAGTTTATAGATGGTATCCATGTCGAAATCGGTGAAAAACCCGGTGTAGAGGGCGAAAGAGAGCATCATCACGTTCATGGTGAAGAGCGCGGCGACGCAAAACCGGATGAACTCTTTTCGTTTGGGAAGGGCCCCTTCGTCCCCGAAAACAGCGGCCCGATATCCGAGGGTTTCGATGCGGCGGATGACGGCATCGGGGGAGGTCAGCACCGGATTGTACCGGCAGCGGAGAATATCGGTGGAAAAATTGGCGGTGGAACGGACGACCCCGTCCAGTTTTCGAAGGGAGGCATCGATGACCCAGGCGCAGGCCGGGCACCACATCCCTTCGACTTTGAGGGTCAGATCCAGAAGGTGGTCCTCAGGCGGGGCTTCGGCGCCGGTATCGGTGGAAGGACCTTCGGGAACGTAAACCCCTTGGGACCGGTGTTGAAGATCGGTTTCATCCCGGGGAATGACCCCCATTTCCCGGCATTTCCGGAACAGTTCGGTTTCCTTGAAACGGGCCGGGTCCGGTGAATCGGATGCCTCCAGGAGCATTCGGAAGACCTGTCGGCATCCGGGGCAGCAGAATCGGTGGGTATGGCCTGGGAATTCGGCGGTTGTGACGCCGTGCCGAAGCGGCAGGCCGCAGAGATCACAGGTGTCGGTTCGGGTCACCTATGGGCGTATTCCGAGAGATTTAATATATGCGGTGATGCGCCAGCGGTCTATGATGGAGACGGTGGTCGCCAAAGCCGGGTGCCGGCTCTTGGGCTTGCTGTATCCGATGTATTGGAACAGTTCCCCATCCGACATCCCTTGAACATCCGCTTCTCTCAAATCATCCGGCTTCGGCGCAAAACTCTGCCCCACCGTGCCGTAGCCGTCATAATTTTTACCGTGGCAGTGAATACAGTAGTTGACGTATTCCTTTGCGCCGGCGGCGGCCACTGCGGCATCCTTCATATTCAAAGGGGACGAAAGCGCTTCCCCCGGCGTATTCCGGAGTATTTCCTCCCCGCCATCGAAAGGAACAACGCCTTCTCTCATGATCAGAAGCGGTTCTTCATGGGGTTTTACACCGGGGGTCTCCCGCATTCGTCCGTATTCACTGCACCCGGTCATCCCCATGACCAGAACCGATAAAACCATCCATTTCACGGCGGTCTTCATCATTCCCCTCCCCGGCCGCGAACATGCTGCTGATTCGGCAGTTTATCGTAGACGCCGTAGGGCGACTCCGCCGGAACATCCTTGACCGCGCCGTAGTCCCAATCGGGCATGCCCATGCTGCCCACCCAATAATAGGTAAATAATCCGCGGATCAAAATGGCCCCGACAATCAGGCCGATGATGATCCACGAAACCTTTTGTGTACGTTCGGAAGGTTCCATATTAAATCTTTATCCCCCAGAGTCCGATGAACACGGTATACAAAATTCCCCATATCAGGGCGCCCCCGAAGATGAGAATCAAGCCGATGGGAAACGGCGCGTTCCGTCCCTCGATGCCGGTTGGAAACCGTTCGATGATTTTGTGCAGCCGCTCTTCGGTATCCGGCCGTCGAAAGTGGCTGTAGCCCAGCAGCAGCGCAAAAAGA
>JAABSQ010000442.1 GCA_011390315.1 Desulfobacteraceae bacterium | reverse complement strand
GCTTCGGACGGCGGTGTCCACTTCGGATGTGTCGCACCGTTCGCTCAGCTCCCGATAGGCTTCTCCGATCGCCTTTTGAATGTCTTCCGGGAATTTCCCTTTTTTAAAAAGGCTTCGAATGGATTTGCCCACCTCTTCGAGGGGTTTGCTTTCATTTTTCATTTCGCCGAGCAGGGATTCTATCTGATCGGAAAGCTCATTGGCGGACAGAAATTCCCGATAGGCCCGGGCGGTGGTGGCGAACCCGTCCGGAACCCGCACGCCTTCTTCCTTGAGATTGGCGATCATCTCTCCCATGGAGGCATTTTTGCCGCCTACCCGGGAGACATCTTCTGAATCGAGGTTTTCGAACCATCGAATATAGGCATCATTGTTTCCCATGTCGGATTCTCCTGAATGCGTGTATTGATCGTGCTGAACGGATCAGTTTCTTCGGAATCGGAATTCGGCCGGGGTACACCTCATCCGGTTAGTAATAGGATGTCGGGCCGTACGTGAAATCGAGTAAATTGACGACCTTTTCGGCGCCGGCTTCCCGTGCGTTTTGAGCAGCCACGTTAAGTTCTCGAATACTGTTGACGCTGCCGGCCAGGGTGACCACCCCGTCCTCCACGGTAACGATGATGGCGTCCGCATCCACATAGGGGCTCCAACGAAGCTCGGAGATTACATTTTCCCTCAAGTCCCGGTCGCTTTCCACAATATCGGCGCTTTCCGGTTCGGCTTCATCGGAAATATCGATGTTGTTGTCCACCGCCACCACCCCTTTCACCCCCGAGACGACCTCTTCGGTCCGGGCCGCTTCATAGCGGGAGTCGACCGACCCGTACAGGTAAGCCTTTGCATTTTTCACATCAACGACCACATCGAACCGGTGTACATCGGGGCTGCGCTTCAGGGCCTTTTGAATGCGGTTTTCGAGGGTATCGTCTTCGGCGATTCGGTCCGGTCGAACCCGAAGGAAGTTTTTGACCCGCCACACCCCCACGGTATTTTCCGCATCTTTTGCTGCGGCCCGTTTCGCCGCGAGATTGTCTACCACCCCGGTAAGGAGGACCCCCCCGTCTTCCGCCCTCGGGGTCACATTGAAGGATTTGACCCGGGGATCGTTTCGAAAGGCGGTCTTCAAAGCGGCTTCGATCTTTTCGTCTTCGGCCGCCTGAAATTCGGAATCCTTCCGCATTTCATCTCTCAGCAGCCAGTTGACTCTCAGTTTTTCGGAATTCACCGCCTCGACCCCGACCACCCGGGCTTTGTTTAAAGCCCTGGTTTTTTCCAGAAGGCTCCCCACCGTGCCGGACAATTCCACCACCCGGTCCTTTACGGCGACATCGATCAGGGCGTGGTCGATCCAAAGGTCCCAGGCCAGCCGCTCCTGAATTTCCTGGCGGATTTCTTTGTCGGGCCGCCGGGTTCGGCTTTCCACGTCGAGGTTGTTGGTGATCTTTTCAACCCCGCGAACCCCCTTGGCGACCTTTTCAACCAGACGTTTTTCTGCCTGGGAATCGACATCCCCGGTCAGGGTGGCGGCCCCGTCCCGAACCTGAACCTCGACCTCAAATGCCTCGGCAGCCGGGTCTATGGCCAGGGCTTCGCGAATATCGGCCTTGAGCGCCTCATCTTGCCGATCTTCGGTCTGAATGTCGATTTTGTTGACCACCGCACGAACTCCGCGTATGGAGCCCGCCACTTCGGCGGCCCGCTCTCGGGCCAAGAGATTGTCCACCGTTCCGTCGAGAATCGCTGTTCCTTCCTTGACCGTCACTTTGATCAATTGGGCCGATACCCCCCGTTCCTGTTTCAACCGGGTTCGAATGGCGCTTTCAATCTCAGCGGTTGTCAAATCTTGGGCGGATACCACCGTTGCTGAAAACAATAAAATGGATAGTAAGATGATGAATGCGGACCCAGAGCGACCTGTATCGAAAAAGTTTCTGTTTCGCTTCATTCCGGAGCCTCCTTTTGTGTTTGGGATTTTATGAGAAGAGGGATAGACGTGCGGACTCATTGGGATTTGATGGAGAGACCTCCTCTGTTTCCTTGCGAAAAATGTCAAATATCTGGTACATTAAACCTGTCACACCGGCGGCATATGGTAAATAGGGCAAATTCAGTATTTTGGATTTTGACCGATAATGAGACCGGTTGAAACCTATCGCGCGACAGAGAGGAAGTGGCGGAAACGGCTGCTGCTTGTGCAAATACAGAGTTTTTCAGGAATACTTACTGAATACACCCTATACCAATAAACCGGATTACCCTCTACTATGCTTTGACATGGTACAATAATCCGGTTTAAGGAGGGCCTGAAATGGCAAAAAAATTTAGGGTCGTGGTTGCAGAGGACCATACCATTCTTCGAGAAGGTCTGGTTACGCTTCTCGATTCTCTCAATGATATAGAGGTCGTAGGACAGGCCGAGGACGGGCTCAAGGCGATTCGCGCCGTCGAAAAACTTACCCCCGATCTTTTGATGATCGACTTGTCCATGCCGAAAATGAACGGCATCGCCGCGATAAAGGACATCAAGAGCCGATACAAGGACACCAAAATCCTCGTGCTCACCGTCCACAAATCCGAGTCCTATATTCTGGAAACCTTTCAGGCGGGTGCGGACGGCTATTGCCTCAAGTACGCCAATTACGACGAGCTTCAGATGGCCATTCGCCATGTGCTGGCGGGCAAGCCCTATCTGAGCCCGGATGTGTCTGAAAAGGTGCTGGAAGGTTATCTCGAGGGTAGGAAAAACCTCAAAGAGAATAGCACATGGGACAACCTGACGCAGCGGGAGAAAGAGATCTTAAAGATGGTGGGTGAAGGCCATTCCAATAAGCAGATCGCCGATTTTCTCTGCATCAGCGTCAAAACAGTTGACAAACATCGAGCCAACCTGATGAAAAAGCTGAATATTCATAATGCGGCCAATTTAACCGCCTATGCCATTGAGCGGGGCCTGGTTACGCGGTAAGAGTGGCCCCCCGCTCAAAAGCATAAACCGGGAGTTGGTTTGTTTTTGATTATAAAATCTCGTTTTATTCAGTTTGCATAGGCGATTTCCAGAAATTATCATTCCGCTCTGAACGATCTTCTC
>JAABSQ010000441.1 GCA_011390315.1 Desulfobacteraceae bacterium | reverse complement strand
CCAGTGGGAAACCACCATCGCCCGAATCGAAAAAGAATTCACCCTGGACAAAGCCCGGCTGCAAACGCTGAAGCGGAACCGGGATTTGGCCGAAGCGGAATATCGGCGCCTCAAGACCCTGTATGAACGCGACAGCGTGGGCACCCGATCCGGGGTGGACAAGGCCGAACAGGCATACAACCAGGCCGCGGACACCGTGGACCAACTGGCCCGTCAACTGGAAGTGTATCCGCTCAGGATTCGGGAAAACAAAGCCGCCCTGAATTCGGCCCGGGCCAATCTGGAGAAGACCCGGACCCACCTGGACCGGGTGGAGATTCGGGCCCCCTTTGACGGCCGCCTGAAAACCGTCTCTATTGAAGAAGGTCAATACGTCTCCCCCGGGATGAAGGCGGTGACCCTGGCCGATGATTCGGTGCTGGAGCTGCGGGCGCCGCTGGACAGCCGGGATGCCCGAAAATGGCTGCGGTTCGAAACCAAAGGCGAGGCTGCGAATTCGACCCTGTTTTCCGGACTGGCCCCGGTGCCGGTGGACATTCGGTGGACCGAAGACCGGGAGGGCCATGCCTGGACCGGCCGGCTCCACCGGGTGGTCAACTTCGACTCCCGGACCCGGACCCTTACGGTGGCGGTTCGGGCGGACCGGTCGGCGGCCCACCCGAACGGCTCCCTGCCCCTGGCGGAGGGGATGTTCTGCCAAGTAGAAATCCCCGGAAAAACCCTGGAAAAGGTGGTTCGCCTGCCCCGGTGGGCGGTGAGCTTTGAAAACACCGTCTTCGTGGCCCATGAAAACCGCCTTAAGACCGTCCCGGTGCGGGTCGCCCGAATCGAAGGCGAAGAGGCCTTCATCTCCGAGGGGCTCTCGGCCGGTGATCAGGTCATCGTCACCCGGCTGGTCGACCCCCTGGAAAACGCTCTGCTGGAGATCCCCGCTGCCCCCGAGGAGGAAAACCGGTCATGAAAAACATACTGGCCGCCTTTGCGCGGAATACGGTATTCGCGAACATCCTGCTGCTGCTGATCTTCCTGTCGGGATTTCTGGCCGTGAAGTTCATGCTTCGGGAAACGTTTCCCGAATTTTCACTGGATATGGTGTCGATCACCGTCCCCTACCCCGGGGCCGACCCCGAGGAGGTGGAGGAAGGGATCAGCCGTAAGATCGAGGAAGCCGTCGAGGGAATGGAGGGGGTGAAGCAATACACCACCCAGTCCCGGGAAGGGGTCGCCACCGCTCAGATCGAGGTGCGGGAAGGCTATGAGGTAGAAACGGTGCTGGACGAGGTCCGGACCGAAATCAACGCCGTCTCCACCTTTCCCCCGGATGCGGAAAACCCGGTCATTTCCGAAATGAAAATCAAGGATTCGGTGGTGCTGCTGGCCCTCTCCGGCCGAATGTCGGACCGGCGGCTCAAGGAATGGGCCGAACGGATGAAGGATGAGATTCAGGCGCTGCCCGAGGTCTCTCAGGTCACGGTGTTCGGGACCCGGGAGTATGAAATCGGGATCGAGGTCTCCGAATCCCGGCTGCGGGAATACGGGCTCACTTTCGATCAGGTGGTCGGCGCCGTGCGGCGCAGCAACCTCAATATGGCCGGCGGCGCCATCCGCTCCCGGGGGGAGGAGATCCGGGTCCGAACCGTGGGCCGGAAATACACCGGCAAGGAGTTGTCCGAGATCGTGGTTCTGGCCCGCCCGGAAGGGGACATCATCACCCTGGACCGGTTGGCGACCATCGTCGACGGGTTCACCGAAGACCCGATCATCGCCCGGGTCAACGGCAACCCTTCGGCCATGCTGAATGTACTCAAAAGTAAGGAGGAGGATGCCCTGGCCATCTCCGAGGCGGTCCACCGGTTCGTCGAAAAGACCGCCAAAGAGGTCCCGCCCGGGGCGGAAATCACCGTGATCTACGATTCCACCGACATGCTTCGGGACCGGATCGATCTTCTGGTCAAAAACGGCATTCTGGGTCTGATCCTGGTCTTCTTTCTGCTGTGGCTTTTCCTCGATCTTCGTCTCAGCTTCTGGGCCGGCATGGGCATACCGATCTCCCTGGGGGGCGGCATGGTCATCCTGTGGGCCATGGGGGCGACCATCAATATGATCTCTCTGTTCGGCCTCATCATGGTCCTGGGGATCGTGGTGGACGACGCGATCGTGGTGGGCGAGGCCATTTTCGTCCACCGCCGGCGGGGGGAAGGCCCGCTTCAGGCCGCCGTCGAGGGAGTCTCCGAGGTGGGGATGCCGGTGATCGCCGCCGTACTCACCACCATCGTGGCCTTTCTGCCCCTGGCCTACATCGGCGGGATCATGGGTAAATTCATTTCCATCCTGCCGGTGGTGGTGATCGCCTGCCTTCTGATCTCACTGGTGGAGTGCCTGATCCTGCTGCCCGCCCATCTGAGCCATCTGCCCGATCCCGACGCACCCAAGACCGAGTCCCGAAAAAGAGGATTCCGACGCGGGATCGACCGGATTCATGATTCGGTGGCCCGGGGGATGGAGTGGTTCGCGGAGCGGGTGTACGCGCCTTTTCTGGCCAAGGCCCTTCACTGGCGGTACGTCTCCCTGTGCACCGCCCTGGCCGTGCTGCTGCTGACGGTCGGGTTCATGCGCGGGGGAATCCTCAAGTTCGAGGTCTTTCCCGAGGTGGACGGGTTTATCGTCACCGCCAATGTGGAGTTCCCCAACGGCACCCCGCCCGAGGTGACCGAAGCGGCGGTCCGGCGGATCGAAGCGGCCATGGAGCGAATCAGTGAGCGGACCGAAACCGCCTCGGGCAAGCCGCTTCTGGTCAACAGCCTCTCCCTGGTGGGGCAGTCCATGGGAGAGATTCCGGACAACGGCCCCCATCTGGGCGGCATGCACGCGGTGCTGCTGCCCTCCGAAGAACGGGGCATCCACTCCAAGGACATTCAGGTGATGTGGGAAAAAGAAGTCGGTCCCATTCCCGGGGTCAAATCCCTCACCTTTGCGGGAATGTCCTCGGGCCCTCCGGGCGCACCGGTGGAAATCTGGATTCAGGGCCATGACATGGACCGGATTCTAGCCGCCGGCGAGGACGTTCAGAACCGGCTGCGGGAGTTCGACGGGGT
>JAABSQ010000440.1 GCA_011390315.1 Desulfobacteraceae bacterium | reverse complement strand
CGGATTGGATTTGAGCACCTCCTGAGCAATCCGGACCTCTTTGGTGCATCCGGTGCTGTAAGTGGCGTCTTTTCCCACCCATTCCGGGGGCACCTTTCGGCCCATGATCTGAAAGGCCTGAAAAATATCGCTGTAGGTCTGGAACCGCCAGGTGTCGATATATCCGCTTCGCTGGACGAGCTCCCACATGTACATCAGATCATCGGCATCCATGCCCGGTTCGTAGTACTCGGAAGGATTGATGATGAAGGTTTCGGCGTAACGCTCCTTGAGGTACTGGATGGTGACCGACATGATCTTTTTGGCCATATCGATTCGTCCCGGGATGGAGCCGATGATGCCGCTGTAGAACATCACGGTCATTCCCTTGGACTTTGCCGCCCGCATCTGATCGATAATCGCCAGGGCCTTCATCTCCAGGTCCTCGTGGGAGAACTTGATCACCGCCTCGTGCCGAGGCTTGAAGGATATGGAAACGGCGCCGTCTTCCTGTCGGGAGATGTTGTAGATGTCCTGGGTGAATCGAAAATGGGCATCGAAGAAGCGCCGCCGCTGGTCCGGGCCTCGGGAGATGACCCCGTCCACCTCCTTGAAAATCCGGGTGAAGGTGGTGGAGGTGAGCGGCAGGTTGAGGTTTTCGAAGGTGCCGTCCGAGAGGGCCATGATATGCCGGTCGCTTCTCAGGATGGCGACCAGATCGTTTTTGCTGAGGTGCTTGTCTTCGATGATGAGGACCTTTTCCAGCTCCTGAACCAGAACCTCATCCGTTCGAATGTCGGATAAATCGGGGTGGGTATACAGCGGCCCCTCTTTTACGGCGATGATGATCTTGTGGCCCATGTCCGCCAGATACCGAATGACGGCGATATCCACCACGAACTCACCGGCGTCATGGGCCAGCCACAGCATTTTCTTGCCCCGGCGCCGACCGTTTCCGACCCGGGTTCCGTTGGGTCCGTGTACCTTGAAGAATTGGAAGAGCGGGTCAACCCCGTCTCCGATCATAGGCCGATTAAACATCTCCAGGTAGTCCTCCCGGGTGAACCCGGGGGCCCGGTCGGTCTCCCAGATGGCGCTTTCCGCCGATACCGCGAACAGCCGTTTCAGGTGAATGCGGTCGATCTCGGTTCGAATCTCCTGAAGGGTTTCGGGCGGGTTCTCCCGGTCCTTGGGATCGAGATGATTGATCGCCTGACGGAAGGCGGCCGATTTCAAGGCCGCGTCCGTTCTGTTGTTGCGCCGGGTCTTTTCAAATCCGAAGGGGTCCTCGATTTGAGTGCGCCGCAAAAAGATATTCAAGAGCCGCTTTTCCAGCCGCGACGGGATCATGATTTCGTCCCGGGTTTCGTGACGAAACTTCACCTCCAGAAGGGATTTCAGATACTGGTTCTCGAAAGGATCCTCGATCTGATCGCCCACCAAAGCCAGCACCCGCAGCAGCACATTTCGGTATTTACCCTGCAAAAATGCGGTATGGGTGCGGTTCATGATGGCGTCGAACATTCGGTCCGAACAGGGGTAATAGCGCTCCTCCCCTTCGGTGTAGACCATGAACCGAACCTGCTCCGGACTGCACACCTCATTGGGAAAAGTGAAGTAATCGAGGTGGTTTTCAATAAAGAAAGCCGTAAACCAGGCATCCCGCTCCGGGCTCTGGCCCGGTTGGTGAATCTGTTTGGCTTTCTGCTCCGGCATAGATTCTGAAGTCATCCCTGGATCACCCATGATCTTCTCCCGCGGTCGGCGCACCGATGTGCAGTGCTTCTTATTTCTTTCTACCATTTTCGAGGGGGGATGGCAATGGAAGGGAAAGATGGGAAATGTCAACTTCAATGTTGACGAACTCTCAATTATGTGATCAGTAATTTGTGAGAAAATCACATACACGATACGGAGAAGCGGGTAGATTATGAGCAGCATAAAAAAAATCTCGCCAACCGCTACACACGTCAGGATGACCGAAAACGTCATTCGAGTGGATCTGTCGGACGGACGGATTGTTTCCGTGCCTTTGGAATGGTACCCCAGGCTTGTAAACGCCACCCGCGAAGAGCGGAACAACTGGCGAATGATCGGGCGTGGTGCAGGCATTCACTGGCCGGACCTGGACGAAGATATCAGCATCGCCGCATTACTCGCCGGACGACCTTCGAATGAGAGCCGGACCTCCTTTAGAAGATGGCTGCGGGGTAGGCCCAAAAACAAATAATTCTTAATCATTATCTGAATTGAACGCATCTTTGTATCAGGCGGCATCTCAATTTAATTGACAGAGGGAGACCTCTCTGTTAAAGCCGTTTAAAAAGGGATCCTTCGGGATTAAATGAACACCTATACTTGGGGAGGCAGCAATGGTCGGTCGTATGCGAAGGCTCTGGGTTTTCACTTTTTTCGCTGTTATTTTTCTGATGGCGCCGATGCCCGTTTTCGGCGGTTCTCCGCATCTGTTGATGGGGGACCTGACCCCGCCGGGAGACGGTGATATACCCCCGGAGGAATCGGTTCAGGTGGACGCATTTGTGAAGTCCCGACCGGGCGACACCCTCACCGAATCGGATGTCGGCTGCGGCTACCATAGCGGCCGGTGGTGGGTCGAGGTCGGCAATTTTGCAGATCCGTGGGTTCCCGGCGAAACGGTTGATGTGACCGTTCGGGATCTGCGGACCGGCGACCGGTACCGAGGAACGGTCGTCCTTAACGGGGCCGGGGTACAGGAACATGCCTTAACCGCTTTACCGGGCCAGGCACCGGGCGCCGGTGACGGCGAATCCCCTGAACCGGAACCGAATCCCGACCCGGAGCCTCAACCGGAACCCGGGGGTCAACCGATAACGCAGGGGGGCGCCGGGGATGACGGCGGGTCCTGCTTCATCCGGGCGGTCCGTGGAAGCAGTGCGGCGGGTGCATTCGCAGTCGGGGCCGTTTTGGTCCTGCTTGCAGGGCTGGCCTTTCGCGGTCGGTCCGGTAGTTCCGGGCCGGATCGAAGGGTTGCTTTTTGGCGGCATTTTCTTCTTTTGGCTGCGGTTTCCATAACCGCGGCCGGCGCTCTGATGTTCGCCGGAACCACCGACAGCATCGGCTCCGGCTCGGCTACCTATTCACTGGAACCCGGGTGGAACGG
>JAABSQ010000439.1 GCA_011390315.1 Desulfobacteraceae bacterium | reverse complement strand
GGGCTTTAAAACCGGCAATTCCAGAACCCCCGCCCTGTCTCCTCACATACCCACCATGGTGCGAGAAGGATGGCTGACGGCTTCCGTCGACTACCAGGCCCCGAGGGTGCGATCGGGTCATATTCTTCTGGCGCTTTTGGGCAACGATGAAATGGCTCGAATGCTGACCGAGAGTTCCCGGGCTTTCGCTGATATATCTTTAGAAGAACTGAGCAAGAATTTTGAAGATTTGACCTCCGGTTCAGCCGAAGCAGAGGTCGCTTCGGCTGAACCCGGGGCCCAAAAAGGGGCGGCACCGGGTCAAGCGGTCAAGGGCGGCGGCAAAGCCCTGGATCAGTTTACCATCAACCTGACCGATCGCGCTAGGCAAGGGGATATCGATCCGGTATTGGGGCGGGATTTCGAAATTCGCCAGATGGTGGACATTCTGATTCGGCGGCGACAGAATAACCCGATCCTCACCGGTGAGGCCGGCGTCGGCAAAACCGCCGTGGTGGAGGGATTTGCTTTGCGAATCGCCGAAGGCGATGTGCCGGAGGTGCTCAGAAATGTCGAGGTCCGCACTCTGGATCTCGGCCTTCTTCAGGCGGGTGCCGGTATTAAGGGGGAATTTGAAAACCGGCTCAAGTCGGTGATTGATGAAGTCAAAGCCTCTCCCATTCCGATTATTCTCTTTATCGACGAAGCCCACACCCTGATCGGCGCCGGCGGGGCCCAAGGATCGGGAGATGCCGCAAACCTGCTGAAACCTGCCCTGGCCCGGGGGGAATTGCGCACGATCGCGGCCACTACCTGGTCCGAATATAAAAAATATTTCGAAAAGGATGCTGCCTTGGCCCGGCGCTTTCAGGTAGTGAAGGTCGAGGAACCCGATATTGATAAGGCGATGGTCATGATGCGGGCGATTGGACCGTTTCTTGAAAAACACCATAACGTCATGATTACCGATGATGCCTTGCTGGATGCGGTGAAGCTTTCCAGCCGATATATCTCCGGCCGTCAGCTCCCGGATAAGGCGGTGAGCGTACTCGATACCGCCTGCGCCAGGATTGCCATAGGGCTCAACACCAGTCCGCCTGCAATCGAGGATGCCACCCGGGAGATCGCCGATATTGAACGCCAGGAAAAGCTCCTTCGCCGAGAAACCCTCATCGGGCGGGATCACGAAGAGCGGCTCACTTCTCTCAAAGTCAGAAAAGAGAAGGTGGGGAAGCGATTGGAAGAACTGACCGAAAAATGGGAAAAAGAAATGGAGATCGCCGGTCAGCTGATGGAAATCCGGCGGGAGATTCAAGAAATCCATGAGGCGGAAGGGGACGGTCAGCCCGAGCAGCTTTCAGAGAAAAAGGACCGTTTTCGGGAGTTGGAAACGAACCTCTCGTCCATTCAAGGCGATTCGCCCCTGGTTCAGATCGCGGTGGAATCCCAGACCGTTTCGGAAGTGATCTCCGGATGGACCGGCATTCCCACCGGCAGAATGATGACCGACGAAATCGAATCGGTCCTGAAATTGAAGGATACCCTTTCAGAGCGGGTCATCGGACAGGATCATGCCCTGGATGCCATTGCCCAGATGATCCAGACCGCCCACGCCGGCATTGAAGATCCATCCAAACCCACCGGGGTTTTCCTTCTGGTGGGGCCCAGCGGCGTCGGAAAGACCGAAACCGCCCTGGCGTTGTCGGAACTGCTCTACGGTGGGGAACAGAACCTGATTTCCATCAACATGTCCGAATACCAGGAGGCCCATACAGTATCCGGTCTCAAGGGTTCGCCTCCGGGCTATGTCGGCTACGGCGAAGGCGGCGTACTGACCGAGGCGGTACGGCGGCGACCCTACAGTGTGGTGCTTCTGGACGAAATCGAAAAAGCCCATACCGATGTCACCGAGCTTTTTTATCAGGTTTTCGACAAGGGGGTTCTCGAAGACGGCGAGGGGCGGCGGATCGATTTCAAGAACACCCTGATCATTATGACCTCCAATCTCGGCACCGATCTGATCATGAAGGTCTGCGCCGATGAAGAGACGATGCCGGAGCCGCCGGCCTTGGCTGAAATGCTGCGGCCCGAATTGCTCAAGCAGTTTAAGCCGGCCTTCCTGGGGCGGTTGAAGGTGGTGCCCTATTTTCCGATCACCGATGACAACATGCGATTGATCGTCAGGCTGAAGCTGGATCGAATAGGGGTACGCATGAAAGAGAATAAAAACGTCGCATTTGCCTACGATGAAGGCCTGATCGATGCCATCGCCGACCGATGCACCGAAGTCGACAGCGGCGCACGAAATGTCGACCACATTTTGACCAATACCTTGTTGCCGGAAATGTCCCAGGAAATTCTGTCTCGAATGGCGGGCGGGGAGCAGGTTAAGTCGGTGAATGTGTCGTTGGAGGGTGAAGGCTTTGTTTTCTCTATTCAATAAACGTATTCTTTTTTCAGTTTCTGACAACAGGTCTTTTTCAGGACCTGGAGGAATTGCTGATGGTGAAATCCAATAGCTTTGGAAATCTTGAAGTTCAGATGAGCGCTTCTTTGGATACTCAATCGGAGCGCCCTGAATCGGAAACCCCTTTTCGCATGCTCATCTTCGGTGATTTTTCCGGCCGAAAGAACAGGGGGCTCTCCGGTCCGATTAACGGGCGAACCCCGACATTGATCGACCGGGATACTTTTGATGCGGTTTTGGCGCAGACAGCGCCTGAGTTAAATCTCTTTTTTGTCGGGGAAGACAGCCCGCCGATCACGGTCGCATTTCAGGAGTTGGAAGATTTTCATCCCGATCGACTGCTGGAAAGATTGGATGTATTCAAGGCCTTGAGACAAGCACTCGAAGACCTGAACGATCCGGAGGCCTTGGATTTTGTGGCCGCAAAACTGGGGCAATGGACCGAAACCGAAGTTTCTGTTGATTCAACCGGGGAGGAGGAAGAAACGGAATCCGGTGCGGATAAAGAAATCGGCAACACCGACAGCCTTCTGGATATGATTTTAGATGAAAGTCAGCCCGTCCCGAACCGAAAAGAACCGGTGGAAAGATCTTCTTCCTGGGATGACTTTCTTCACCGACTGGTTCAACCGCATCTGGTTCCGGATGCCGATCCCCGGCAGGCCGAATTGCAGATCTCGGTGG
>JAABSQ010000565.1 GCA_011390315.1 Desulfobacteraceae bacterium | reverse complement strand
CCAGCTGAACCAGCGGGATGGAGGCCGGACAGATATACGCACAGGAGCCGCACTCGAAACAGGCCATGATGTTGTATCGTTTGGCCAACTCGATATCCTTATGCCGGGAGGCCAAGGCCAGCTTGGTAGGCACCAGGTTCATGGGGCAGACGTCCACGCATCGGCCGCATCGGACACAGGTGGTCTCCTCGGCCTTTTTGACCTCCGCCGCCGTGAGAATGGTAACCCCGCTGGTTCCCTTGGTGACCGGAGAATCGAGGTCGGTAAAGGAAAAGCCCATCATGGGACCGCCGGAGATCATTCGGGCCGCGTCATCGGTGAGTCCGCCGCAGAAATCGATCAGTTCCCCCAGAGGAATCCCGATCGGGGCCAGCAGGTTCTTGGGGGTTTTGATGCCGCCGCCGGTCACCGTCACCACCCGATGGGTCAGGGGCTTTCCCCGAAGCACGGCCCGGGCCATGGCTGCGGCGGTGCCCACGTTGCTCACCGCGATGCCCACATCCAGGGGCAGACCGCCCATCGGCACCTCTTTGCCGGTCAGGGCCAGGATCAGCTGTTTTTCGCTGCCCTGGGGGTATTTGGTCTTGAGTACGGCCACCTGAATGGAGGCGCCGGCCGCCGCCTTCCGCAGGGCTTCGACCGCCTTGGGTTTATTGTCTTCGATGCCGATGAAGATCTCCTTGGCCCCGGTGACCCGGCCGGCGATCAGTGCGCCGCTGACGATGGCTTCAGGGGCCTCCAGCATAAGGCGGTAATCGGAGGTGAGATAAGGCTCGCATTCGCATCCGTTGATCAGGACCGTATGGATCGGCTTCTTCTCATTGGGAACATACTTCACATGGGTGGGAAAAGCGGCTCCGCCGAGCCCCACGATACCGGCCCCCTGAATGGCGTCGACGATCTCCTGGATATCGTATTTTTCAAAACCCTCCTTGGGCCATTCTCCCCCCAGGATTTCATCATAGAGGGCTTGCCCGGAAAGCTGCTCCCCGTCCGCCTTGATGGGAATGGCGCTGACGTGCCGGCCGTTGGCCAGGGTGGTGACCCCGGTCTTCAACACCTTGCCGGCGATGGGGGCATGAAGCGGCGCGGACACGAATGCGCCCCCGTCGGCGACCTTTTCCCCGAAGGCGACCATGGTCTTGGGCTTGACGATCGGCTTGCTGGGTGCGCCGACATTCTGAAGCAGAGGCAGCATGACCTTCTGCGGCGGCGGAACCACCTCGATGGCCGCGTCCTCGGAATAGGTCTTCCATTCGGGCGGATGGACCCCGCGGGGGAAAGTGCCGCCGCTTGCCGAGCCTTTGAAAAAAAGTGCCATAAGTTCTCCTTGAAATTTCCTCGGAAAGCCGGCGCCGGTCGGCGCGGCCTGTTCAAGCATTTTATAAAAATCAGCAGAGGGAATTATAGAATTTTTCTCCGTCTGTCAAGATAGAAAAATTAAATTTCGGCTTTTCTCATCATAAGCCACTTATATATCACAAAATTTAATTTTTATTCTCAATTTAAATTTACCCCGGATAAAAGACTGGAGAATACGAAATTGTATTTTTCCCTTCCTTATTATTGAGATTCCCTCTGGAAGTCGGTTTGACGCTCCGGTCGGCATGTTCTATTGTATTCGATACGCCGACACCCGGGTTCGAACCTTGGAAGGTGTACCCTCCGGGCAGCGGAGAGAAAGCCTCAGGCGGTTTGTCGAAATAAAAATACCATGCCCGCCGCCGGGGGATTCATCCCCCGGCGGCGTTCGGATGGTATTCTAACTTACCCGAATCGCCTTACCTATTGAACACGCACCCCGTGGAATCAGCAAGTGATAACGAGGATTTTTGGAATGGAAAATCAATGCGTGCTTCTTTTCTTGAAAACCCCTGAAATAGGGCGGGTAAAAACCCGGCTTTCCAAAGACCTGGATCCCCGCACCGGGGTCGACCTTTACCGATGCTTTGTCTCGGACATTCTCTCCACCCTGGAAAAGACGGGCCATTCCATTATTCTCTGCCATGACCCGCCGGATGATCCGAAGGCGATACGCCGCTGGCTCGGGAATCGGCATCCGCTGATGCCTCAGCATGCCGGCGATCTGGGGGAGCGAATGGCCGATGCCTTTCGGAATTGTTTTTCTCGCGGATTCGACCGGGCGGTGCTGATCGGAACCGATATTCCGGATCTTCCGCCGGCGTTTCTTCGGGAGGCTTTTTCCGGGCTGACCGATCATCCGGTCGTACTCGGCCCGGCCGAAGACGGGGGGTACTATCTGATCGGCTTTCGAACCGACTCCTTCATTCCGGAGGTGTTCAAGAAAATTTCCTGGAGCACCCCCTCGGTTCTGGAGCAAACCCGGAATATTCTGGAAGCACTCGGGCGCAGCTGCCACCTGCTGCCGATCTGGAAGGATATCGATACCGTGGTGAATTTGAAGGCGCTGAGTAAAAACCCGTATTCTCGACGGAATGCCCCGAATACTCTTGCATATCTGTCGAAAATGGGTTTTAACTAAACCCATTCGAGTTTTCAATCGAAAATGCCAAAGAAGAGAGGAAAGGACTGAAAGGGTATGTCTGACGAAAAAGAAAATGCCAACACGGAAGCCAATACGGCAAAGGATGCCAAGGTCCAGTTGTACGGATTGAGCACGTGCAGCCACTGCAAGGCGACCAAGCAGTTTCTGGACGAATGCACGATCAAATACCATGTCATCGATGTGGACCTGCTGGACGGAGACGAACGTAAAGCCATCATCGAGGATGTCAAAAAATTCAACCCGAGATGCTCCTTTCCCACCATCATCATCGGAGACAAGGTGATTGTCGGATACAAGGAAGACGAAATCAAGGAGGCGTTGGGACTCTGATATGGATGCTGAAAAACTGTATGAACAACTGAAGAAGATCCAGGAAGCCAAGGGATACTACTTCAACCAGGACAAAGAGCGAACCCTGGAGCTGCTCAAGGGGCTGATCACCAACAAGGAGCGCTACGGCTACATGGTCTGCCCCTGCCGGCTGGCCGCCGGGGACCGGGACCACGACAAAGACATCATCTGCCCCTGCGTGTATCGCGCCCCCGATGTCGAGGAATACGGGAGCTGCTATTGCAGCCTCTACGTATCCAAAGAATGGAATGAGGCCGAAACCCCCCATGAGTACGTCCCCGAACGACGGCCGCCGGAAAAGCTGCTATTCTGAATCCGGCTGAAGATTGCTCATCTGTTCCAGGGTCCGCATCAGCGCCTGGGTGCCCAGGCGCTGCCCGCCGTTGGCCGCCACCGAGAGATACATCTGGTGAACCAGGGCAAGGCCGGGCAGAACGATCCCCATCTGTCGGGCCTCCCGAAGTGCAATTCCCATATCCTTTATAAAGTGCTCGACGAAAAACCCGGAGTCGAATTCCCGCCTCAGCACCCGGGGGGCCAGATTGTCCAGGCTCCAGCAGGCCGCGGCCCCGCCCGAGATGGAAGAGAGCATCACCTCCAGGTCCAATCCGGCCCGGTAACCGTAAAGCAGCGACTCGCAGACCCCGATCATGGTGCCGGCAATGACGATCTGATTGCACATCTTGGTATCCTGCCCGCTGCCCGCCGCTCCCTGGTGGACGATTTTTTGCCCCATAATCTCAAACAGCGGCATGACCGCATCCACCGCCGAGCGGTCGCCGCCCACCATGATGGAGAGTTTGGCCTCCCGGGCCCCCACATCCCCGCCGGAGACCGGGGCATCCACCGCATGGAGGCCCTGCTGGGCGGCGGCCTGATCGATTTCCCGGGCCAGGCTGGGCCGGGTGGTGGTCATATCCACCAGAATACTGCCGGCCGCGGCGCCCGCCAGAACGCCCCGGTCTTCGAAATAGACCTCCTGGACATCCTTCGGAAATCCGACCATGGTGAAGATCACATCCGAAACCGAGGCAACCGCCCGGGGTGAATCCGCCCATTCCGCCCCTGCATCCAGAAGCGGCCCTGCCTTGTCCCGGGTTCGGTTGTAAACGGCGGCGGAAAATCCGCGGTCCATCACATGCTGGCACATCCAGCGGCCCATCACCCCCGTGCCGATCCATCCGATCCGGGTCTTTCCAGGTTCAATTTTCATCATCTGTTTTCCTCCTGATCTCAAAATTTTCAATGGAAATAATGAATTCACCAATTTCCCACACTATATCCCAAAGCCTGTCAAAATCAAAGGAATCATAGGCATGAAGCGAAAGTCCATCAGCCGGGGAAATAAAACCTTCCGATTCTTGACAACGGCGGTTCCGTAAATATGTTTAGAAAAATTTTTTAC
Organism: Desulfobacteraceae bacterium; assembly: GCA_011390315.1. Taxonomy (GTDB): domain Bacteria; phylum Desulfobacterota; class Desulfobacteria; order Desulfobacterales; family Desulfococcaceae; genus JAABSQ01. The sequence continues at coordinate 37,403 of JAABSQ010000565.1, read as the reverse complement.
CGGTGAACGGGGTTGCCTGAAAAAGCGGCCTATTTCTGTGTGTTTGATTTGAGGAGACGGTACAATGAAGGTTCTCGTGAGTGACAATCTGGGCGAAGTCGGAATTCGGATGTTTCAGGAAGCGGCAGGAATTGAAGTGGATGTCAAGACCGGGCTCTCCCCGGATGAACTCAAATCGATCATCGGTCCCTATGATGCCCTGGTGATCCGCAGCGCCACCAGGGTCACCGAGGACCTGCTGGAGGCGGCCTCCAATCTGAAGGTGGTCGGCCGGGCCGGCATCGGCCTCGACAATGTGGACATCCCCGCCGCCGCCAAACGAGGCGTGGTGGTGATGAACACCCCCACCGGGAATGTGATCACCACCGCCGAGCATGCGGTGGCCATGATGCTGGCGTTGACCCGGAACATTCCCCAGGGAACCGCCACCCTCAAATCCGGACGGTGGGAAAAGAAAAAGCTCCAGGGCCAGGAAATCTTCAATAAAACCCTCGGGGTCATCGGCTTCGGCAAAATCGGTTCCATTGTCGCGGATCGGGCCAAAGGGCTCAGGATGCAGGTCATCATCCATGATCCCCATGTCACCTCCGAACAGATTGAAAAGGCCGGTTTCGAAAGCGTGTCCCTGGATGATCTGCTCAAAAGAGCCGATTACATCACCGTGCATGTGCCCAAACTCAAAGAAACCCAGGGGTTCATCAACAAATCGATTTTCGAGCGCATGAAAGACGGGGTTCGATTCATCAACTGCGCCCGGGGCGGCATCGTCAATGAAGCGGACCTGTACGAGGCCATGAAGTCGGGCAAGGTGGCCGGCGCGGCACTGGATGTCTTTGAAACCGAACCGCCGGAAGCATCCCCCCTGTTTGAACTGGACAACTTCATCTGCACCCCGCATCTGGGGGCCTCCACTCAGGAAGCCCAGGCCAATGTGGCCATCGCGGTGGCCGAACAGATCATCGCCTATCTGACCACCGGCACCGTCATCAACTCGGTGAACACCCCCTCGGTGACCGGAGAATTGCTGGAAAAACTGCGGCCCTATCTTTCCCTGGGAGACCGCCTGGGGTGCCTCATGGCCCAACTCTGCGAGGGGCCGGTGGAAGAGGTGGGCATCGAGTACATGGGCGATTTTCAGGGGCTGGATCTCTCCCCCATTTCCACGGCGATTTTAAAAGGATTGCTGACCCCCATGATCAGCGACATGGTCAACTCGGTCAACGCCCCGATCATCGCCAAAGAGCGGGGAATCAAGGTATCGGAGACCCGGCAGGCGGATGCCGAGAATTATATCAACCTGATTCGGGTCCGGGCCAAAACCCCGGAAAAAAGCACCTCTCTGGACGGCACGGTGTTCGGCAAAAACGATCCCCGAATCGTAAAGATCAATCATTTCAGGCTGGAGATGATCCCCCACGGCCATTCGGCGATCATCCACAACAAGGACGTTCCCGGCGCCATCGGCAGCATCGGCACCACCCTGGGGGACAACAATATCAACATCGGCCGAATGCAGGTCGGCCAGGAGGAGGAAGGGGATCGCAACATCATTTTTCTGCGTACCGATACCCCCATTCCCCCGGACGTGGTGGAACAGCTTCGCGCCCTTCCCCTGGTCAACTCGGTGATTCCCCTGGAACTTTAGAATCGAACTGTAGAATCGAATTTTTGAACAGCCTGCATCACGACATCGAAATCCGGCCGGGACGGGAATTTCCGGAAACCCTTTACATTGAAGCATCATTAGGGAGGAAAGGACATGGCAGAAGAGAAAGATACCAAGGGAGATCTTCACACAGGCAAAAGCGCCGAGGAGGTGGCCCGGGATTACGACTCCGCCAAGCGGCAGGAAAGCGGTCCCCAGCTTCCCAAGATGGACTTTTCCATGTTCATCTTCTCGCTCAATTCCTCGGCCCTGGTTCACCTGGGGCTGCTGGAAGATCCGTCCACCGGCCAGAAATCCAAAAACACCGCCGCGGCCAAGCAGACCATCGACATCCTGGGCATGCTGGAGCAGAAAACTAAAGGGAACCTGACCAAAGAAGAAGAGGATATGCTCAAACATATCCTGTATGATTTACGGCTGATGTATGTCAGGGAATTAAAGTAGGCTTCGGCTTCGGAACCGACGGTATTGCACAACGGGCGTCAACAGGTAAGGAGTAAATCAACCATGGCAAAAAGAATGCTTTCGATCTCACCCTTGACTCGGGTCATCGCAGTGGCCGGCCTGCTGATCCTTTTGGCGATAGGCTCGGCCCACGTTCTTCCCGCCCGGGCTTTGACCGCGCCGGAGAGCTTCAGCGACATCGCGGAAAGGGTGACCCCCTCCGTGGTCAACATTCGAACCGAAAAAAGCGTCAAGGGCGGCGGACGCGTCTTTCGCCATTTCGGCGGTCCCTTCGGGGATGAAGATCCTTTTGATATGTTTGAACGCTTTTTCGGCGGTGATCCGGACCGGGAATTCAAGCAACGAAGCCTGGGCTCCGGCTTTATTATCGGCAAGTCCGGGTATATCGTCACCAACAACCATGTCATTGAAGGGGCGGACGAAATTCGAGTCCGCCTGAGCAACGGTGAAGAATACGACGCCGAAATCGTGGGCCGGGACCCCAACACCGATATCGCCCTGATCAAAATCACTCAGGATGCGGATCTGCCGGTCGTGACGCTCGGCAATTCGGATACCCTCAAGATCGGCCAATGGGTGGTCGCCATGGGCAATCCCTTCGGCCTCGAACATACGGTAACCGCAGGGATCGTCAGCGCCAAGGGCCGCGTGATCGGCTCCGGACCCTATGATGATTTCATTCAGACCGACGCCTCCATCAACCCCGGCAACAGCGGCGGCCCTCTCCTCAACACAAAGGGGGAGGTGGTGGGCATCAACACCGCCATCATCGCCAGCGGACAGGGGATCGGCTTTGCGGTGCCCATCAACCTGGCCAAGGGCATTATCGACCAGCTTCAGGAAAGCGGAGAAGTGACCCGGGGCTGGCTCGGCGTGGCGATCCAGGACATCACCCCGGAAATCGCGGAATACTACGGGATCGAGGAAGAAAAAGGGGTATTGGTGACCGAGGCGTTCGAGGGTGATCCGGCGGAAAAAGCCGGGATTCGAGCCCGGGACATCATCACCTCCGTGAACGGCCGACCCGTTGAAGACACCCGGGACCTGACCCGTCTGATCGCCGGTCTCAGCGTCGGGCAGAAGGCCGCCGTAAAAGTGCTGCGAAACGGGAGACGGGAAACCTTCGAGGTCACCATCGCCCGGCGGGAGGAAGAAAAGATTCTGTCCCGAAAAGGCGAGGATCGGAAAAAAGAAGAAAACCTGGGCATTCGGGTATCCGAAATTTCTCCGGAGATCGCCCGGCGTTACAGCATTTCCGAGAAAGACGGGGTCATGGTCATGGATGTCGAATCCGGCAGCAAGGCCGAAGCGGCCGGGTTGATGGCCGGGGACATCGTCAAGGAGATCAATCATGAAACCATCGGCAGCGTCGAGGATTTCGGCCGGATCATAGACGAGGTGGACGAAGGCGAACCGATCAATCTGTTTATTCGAAGGATCAACCGGGGATTCCTGGTGATCAAAATCACCAAATAACAGAACCCCGCGCCGCCGACTTGCATTATAGGCACGGCGGGTGATTTTTTGTCATGAACTTGGACCTGTTGTCGCCGGCAAAGATCAACCTGTTTCTTCATGTGACCGGAAAAAGGGCCGACGGGTATCATGAATTAATCTCCCTGATGTGCCCGGTTTCTCTATACGACACCCTCACCCTTTCCTTTTCCGGAACAGGGCTGAGGGTGTTTTGTTCCCATCCCGGGGTGCCCGATGACGAAACCAATCTGGTTTATCGGGCCGCGGATCTTTTTTTCAGGGAATCGGGTATTCGACATCCGCTCTCCATATCCATCGACAAACACATTCCGGTGGGTGCGGGCCTCGGAGGCGGCAGCAGCAATGCGGCCGCGGTATTGACGGCATTGAACCGGCGCCACGGAGAACCGTTTACAACCGACCGGTTGATGGAGATGGGCCTTACCCTGGGAGCGGATGTGCCTTTCTTCGTGTATCGGCGTCCGGCCCTGGCCACCGGCATCGGTGAAAACCTCGCGTGTTGCGGACGGATCATCCCCTATTCGGTGCTCTTGATCGGGTTCGATTTCAGCGTTTCCACCGCCCGAATATATAAAAATCTGAATTTGGGATTGACAAAATGCCGAAAAATACATAAAAGTCTTCTTCTTAAAGCACAAACATGGGATGCTGTCGATTGTCTGTGCAATGACCTGGAAACGGTGACCTCGGCTTGGCGCCCGGAGATCGAAACGGCCAAGCAGGCGCTCATGGATCAGGGCGCCGCGGGGGCGTTGATGTCCGGCAGCGGGCCCACCGTATTCGGTCTGTTCCCGGATGAAACGCGGGCCCGAAAAGCCGAGTCCGCCCTTTCCACAGTGAAGGGATGGCGCCCTTTCCGGGTTGAAATGCTTCTTTAGAACCAAAGCCTTCCGTCCGGGGAAGGTCGATAGTCACCACAATTTTGCTGGGGCGTCGTCAAGCGGTAAGACACAGGATTTTGGTTCCTGCATTCGGAGGTTCGAATCCTCCCGCCCCAGCCAATTTTAAAAGGTAATGGATCACCAGTGCAAGTGCAGCCTTATAATTACAAGAACGGAACGCGAATGCGGGAGATCACCATCTTTTCGGGGAACGCCAATCCCGATCTGGCCCATCAAATCTGCACCTACCTCGACACCCCGATGGGGGGATCCACGGTCAAGACCTTCAGCGACGGAGAGATTCAGATCGAAATATATGAAAACATTCGATCCCGGGATGTGTTCGTCATCCAACCCACCTGTTCACCGGTCAACGACAATCTGGTCGAGCTGCTTCTGATGCTGGATGCCTGCAACCGGGCGTCGGCCAGTCGGATCACAGCGGTCCTCCCCTACTACGGGTATGCCCGGCAGGACAAAAAAGTCGCCCCCCGCGTGCCCATCAGCGCCCGGGTGGTGGCCGACATGATCACCAAAGCCGGAGCCGACCGGGTGATTACCATGGACCTTCATGCCGCACAGATCCAGGGTTTTTTCAATATACCCGTAGACAATCTCTTTGCCGCCCCGGTGATTCTCGATTACATTCGAAAAAATTTTACGAACGATCTCATCGTCGTATCCCCGGATGCCGGCGGGGTGGAAAGGGCCCGGGCATTTGCTAAACGGCTGGACGCCGGACTCGCCATTATCGACAAACGCCGGGATGTGCCCAATGAAGCCAAAGCCATGGCGGTCATCGGAAACGTCACCGACAAAACCGCGGTGATCCTGGACGACATGGTGGACACCGCCGGCACCCTGACGGAAGCCGCCGGGGCTCTGATCAAAAACGGCGCCCGGGAGGCTCACGCCTGCTGCACACACCCGGTCCTGTCCGGGCCTGCCGTGGATCGAATTACCGATTCGGAGCTCAAAAGCCTGCTGGTCACCGATACCATTCCGCTGGGGCCCGAAGCCCGACAATGCGATAAAATTAAAGTACTCAGCATATCCGCCCTGATCGGCGAAGCCATTATACGAAGTCACCGGGGTGATTCCGTCACCTCCCTGTTTGTGTAAAAAATTGAAAACCGGGTTTCTTACAGGAAACCCGGTTTTTTAGATTGAAGGAGGATTAATCTTGGAACTAGTTGAATTAAAAGCATCTTTGAGAGCAGAAACGGGCAATGGTCCGGCCCGAACCTTGCGACGGGAGGGCAAACTCCCGGTGGTTTTGTATGGGCCGGATACAGAGAATACCAAGCTCTCCGTCAGCGCCCATGACCTTCAAAACATCATCAAAAAAAGCAAGGGCAGCCAGCTTTTGGTGAACCTGGTGGTGGAAAACGGCGGCCAAGCCAACCACTCGGTCATGCTGAAGGAATTGCAGGTGCATCCGGTAACCCGGTTCCCGATTCATGCCGATTTTTACGCTATTTCTATGGATCGCAAGATCCACGTGACCGTTCCGGTCACCACCACCGGCCTCTCCAAGGGAGTTGAGGAAGGCGGAATTCTTCAGGTGGTGCGGCGGGAACTGGAAGCTTACTGCTATCCCAATAAGATCCCCGATTCAGTCATCGTGGATGTTACCGATATGGAGATCGGAGATTCAGTTCACATCGAGGATATCGAGGTCGAAGGGGTGGAATTTCCGGCCGAAGTCAACTTCACCGTGGTCACTGTATCCGTACCTCATCGGGAAGAACTTCCCGAAGAAGGTGAAGAAGAGCTTGAAGAGGGCCTGGAGGCCGGTGAAGAGGGCGAAGAATCCGCCGCCGGCGAAGAAGAAGAACCGGAAGAATAATCGGTCATGCCCGAGGGGGTTCGATTGGTGGCCGGGCTGGGAAATCCCGGCCTGGAATATCGACGCACGCGCCATAACGCAGGGTTCATGATCATCGACAAACTGGCGGAGTCGCATGGCATTCCGATATCGGAAAACCGGTTCGAGTGCGCATTCGGCCGGGGCCGGATCGAAGGAAAAATGGCGATATTGGCCAAACCGCTGGCCTTCATGAACCGAAGCGGACCGCCGATCTTCGAACTTTGCAGGCATTTTGGAATATTTGTCGAGGATATACTGGTTATCCACGACGACATTGATCTGGACTTTGGAAGAATTCAAATCAAAGAGAAAGGAGGGCACGGGGGACACAAAGGAATTCGATCTTTGATGGAGGTTTTTGAAGACGACCGGTTTGTTCGTCTTCGGGTAGGCATCGGACGTCCCGAAACCAATGACAGTGTCGTGGATCATGTGCTGAGCCGTTTCAGCCCCGCTGAAAGCGAAGCGCTCGAACCACTCCTGATCCGAGCCCGGGATGCGGTGGCTATGGTGCTGACCAAAGGCACAACGGAAGGTATGAGAGAGTATAACCGGAAAGACGTTAACCTAGGACGCTAAGTTTCAGACGGAGGTAAAATGGAAACTGTATTGAACAATCTGCCGTTGATTTGTACTCTGGTAGGTGTAGTGGGAGTTCTCTTTGCTATCATTCTTGCGGGGGTAGTCAAGGGCGCCCCGGCGGGCGACAAGAAGATGACCGAAATTGCGGATGCGATCAAGGAAGGCGCCATCGCTTATCTGAACCGTCAGCTGAAATCGATGTCTGTTGCCGGCGGCATTATTTTTATCATTATTTTCGCCACCCTCGGGGCCAAAACCGCGGTCGGTTTTCTCATCGGCGCCACGGCGTCGTTTATCGCCGGCTATGTGGGGATGCGGGTTTCCGTTATCGCCAACGTTCGGACGGCAGAGGCGGCCAAGGGCGGTCTGGCCAAAGGCCTGAGCCTGGCTTTCAAGGGCGGCGCCGTGACCGGTATGATGGTCGCAGGTCTGGCCTTGACCTCTGTGGCCGGCTACTATACCGCTCTGCTGAAAACCGGCGTTGAACCGCGGGAAGCGGTCATCGCACTGGTGGCCCTCGGATTCGGTGGAAGCCTCATCTCGATTTTTGCCCGGTTGGGCGGCGGCATCTTCACCAAAGGCGCGGATGTGGGCGCCGACCTGGTGGGTAAAGTCGAGGCCGGTATTCCCGAGGATGACCCGAGAAACCCGGCTGTTATCGCCGACAACGTGGGCGACAACGTGGGCGACTGCGCCGGTATGGCCGCGGACCTGTTCGAAACCTATGCGGTAACTGCCGTTGCGGCGATGCTCATCGGCAATCTGCTCTTCCCCAAAATCCCCATCGCCACCGAGTATCCCCTGATTCTGGGCGCCGTATCAATCGTCTGCTCCATGATCGCGATCTTCTTCGTTCGACTGGGGAAAAGCGAATATATCATGGGCGCTCTCTACAAAGGCATGTTCGGTTCCGCCATTCTGGCCGCCATCGCCTTCTACTATGTCACCAACCTGGTTCTCGGCCAAGACGGTCTGGGCGGCGAGATCAGCGTAATGGCGCTTTACTATTCAGCGCTGGTCGGCCTGGTTCTCACCGTGGTCATCGTGATCATCACCGAATACTACACCGGCATCTACGGTCCGGTGAAGGCGGTCGCCGAAGCCTCTACGACCGGTCACGGCACCAACATCATTGCCGGTCTCGGCGTCAGCATGCAGGCCACCGCGGCACCGGTTCTGGCCATCTGCCTGGGTATCTACGTGGCCCATAACATGGCCGGTCTTTACGGAATCGCCATCGCGGCCATCTCCATGCTGTCCATGACCGGTATGGTCATCGCCATCGATGCTTACGGCCCCATCACCGACAATGCCGGCGGCATCGCCGAAATGGCTGAAATGGATGAAAGCGTCCGCGCCGTAACCGATCCCCTGGATGCGGTCGGAAATACCACCAAAGCGGTCACGAAGGGTTACGCCATCGGCTCTGCCGCACTGGCCGCCCTGGTTCTGTTTGCCTGCTATGTGCAAGAATTCACATTCCATGGCGGGAGTGAAGGCATCCGCTTCGACCTGGGTGATGTGAATGTGATTATCGGTCTGTTCATCGGCGGTCTTTTGCCTTACCTGTTCGCCTCCATCGCCATGAATGCCGTCGGGGCTGCAGGCGGCGCAGTTGTGGACGAAGTTCGCAGACAATTCCGCGAAATCCCCGGAATCATGGAAGGTACCGGGAAGCCTGATTACGGTGCATGCGTTGACATCGTCACCAAGTTCGCACTCAAAGAAATGCTGGTTCCGGCTCTGCTGCCGGTCGTCGCTCCGGTTCTGGTCGGACTTTTCCTCGGCAAAGTAGCCTTGGGCGGTCTGCTCATCGGAAGTATCATCACCGGTGTTTTCGTGGCCCTGTCCATGACTACCGGCGGCGCCGCATGGGACAACGCCAAAAAGTACATCGAAGACGGTCATCTCGGCGGCAAGGGCAGCGATGCCCACAAAGCCGCTGTTACCGGCGACACCGTAGGCGATCCGTACAAGGATACCGCCGGCCCCGCAGTAAACCCGATGATCAAGATCCTCAACGTGGTGGCCCTTCTGATGGTGCCCTTCCTGGTATAATCTTCCGGGCGGAAACCTGAGCTAAGGGGATCCACAAACACAGGATCACAGCAAAAGGGCCGGTCAGGACATACCCGGCCCGACAGAAGCATAAAAGCAAGGATTGGCGCGGGAAACCGCGTCAATCCTTTTTTATTTGATTGTTATCATATTGTATGGTATGATTTAAGCATCCTTACAGAGGATTTCCCTGACGATCAGGAAGCCACCTTTTCCGTAAGAACCAAACTTACCTTTTGCACCCCCACGGGTTAGCGTGAGGAATGATAATTACCAGCTCAACGTTTTAACCGGTGAAAGACAACATTATGGATACAAAAAATTCACAAGAACAGGCGATCAGAAAAAATATGCAGCGATTTCAAGTTGGGGATCTGGCGGTATACCCCGCGCACGGGGTGGGGCGTATCGAATCCATTGAAAGCAAAGTTGTGGCGGGGGAGACCCACGATTTTTACATCATGAAGGTTTTGGAAAACGACATGGTCATTATGATTCCGACCTCGAATGTTGAATCGGTGGGTCTTCGGGAGATCATCAGCAAGAAGGAGGTGCCTGAAATTTACAAGGTAATGCAGGAAAAACATAACGGCCCCGGTGACAATCAAACCTGGAACCGGCGTTACCGAGAATATATGGACAAAATCAAGACAGGCTCCCTTTATGAGGTGGCCGAAGTATTCCGAGACCTTTTTCTCCTGAAAATGACCAAAGATCTTTCTTTCGGTGAACGTAAACTCTACGATACCGCCCAAGTTCTCTTGGTTCGAGAGCTGTCCACCGCAAAAGACACCGACGAAAAAACCATTCTTTCCGAAATCGAAACCCTGTTCGCATCCTGATTCTTTTCTTTCCCGGCCATGACCGATGATGACCACTGCTTTACCCTTTCCGACCTGGGGGATGCCAACCAGCGGTTGGATGCGTTGGTCAGCGCCCACCTGAAAGAGTGTTCCAGGTCCCTGGCGGCCGACTTGATCCGCAAAGGCCTCATTCGGGTGGGAACCGACACCAAAAAGCCCGGCTACCGCCCCAAACCGGGAGAGGTTATCCGCGGATGCATTCCAAAGCCGAAAACGATCTCCTGTGAGCCCGAACCTGTTCCTCTCGACATTCTTTTTGAAGACCGTGATCTCATCGTCCTCGACAAGGCCCCCGGTCAGGTGGTTCACCCCGCTCCCGGACATGACAGCGGCACCATCGTCCACGGGCTGCTTCACCATTGCCCGGACCTGGAGGGGATCGGCGGGGAATTGAGGCCGGGGATCGTTCATCGCCTGGATAAGAATACCTCCGGCATTCTGGTGGTGGCAAAAAACGGTCCGGCGCTGGCCGAATTGGCCGCACAGTTTAAAGCCCGGACCGTCCGGAAGCGGTATCTGGCCCTGGTGCATGGAGTAATGAAGAAAAATTCCGGAAGCATCACCCTTCCCATCGGCCGCCATCCCACAGATCGCAAACGGATGTCCACCATCAGCAGATCCGAGAGACCGGCAAAAACCCTTTGGACGGTTCGGGAACGATACACCGGCGCCGCCCTCCTCGATATCGATTTAATGACCGGCAGGACCCATCAGATTCGAGTTCACTGCGCGGCCATCCATCATCCGGTAGTCGGTGACCCGGTATACGGCGGTCGGCCCGATCGGCATCTTCCCGGCAGGATATCTCATCTTCTGAGATCGCCCTCACGACAGATGCTCCACGCCGAGCGAATCGGATTTAAACATCCCCGGACCGATCTTCCCTTGTCCTTTCAATCCCCGCCCCCGGCGGATATGCGCCGACTCATTCAACGCCTTCGAATTTATACGGAGAAAGAAACCTCATGGCCCGAATAAAACTGGAACTGCCCGACACCTTCATCTTTTCCACCGAGATCCCCGTCCGAATCGACGATATCAATTACGGAGGCCATTTGGCCAATGACGCGGTGCTGTCCATCATCCATGAAGCGCGACTTCAATGTCTGCGCAAGTACGGACTGGCCGAGTTGAATCCGGACGGCATCGGAATCGTCATCTCGGATGCGGCTGTCGTGTACAAAGCGGAAGCATTCTACGGAGACGTGATCACCGTCGAGGTAACCCCGGCGGAGTGGGTCAAAAAGGGGTGTGATTTTTATTACCGGCTGACCCTTCGCGAGACCGGAAAAGAGGTGGCCCGAGCCAAAACCGGCATTGTATTCCTGAACTACAATACCCGAAAGACGACATCGGTACCGGAGCGGTTTCAATCGGCTTTGGCTCCGTCCTGAGGTTCTTCAAGTTCAAACCACTACGACCCGCCCCGCGAAAAAGCGAGCACCGATAATAAAAGCCGCATCCGGCCCCTCTTAGACGGGGACGGATGCGGCTTTTATTTTAAGGCAAGAACGGGTGGCGGTTTAGGCAGCCTTCTGGGTCGATTTGACAAGATCCGGATTGTAGCAAAGCCGACAGCAGTTGAGACAACGACTGGCTTCCTCCAAAGCCGCAGACTCAGGGAGCACCAAATCAGCCTCTTCGAATGTTTTGATTCTCTCCTTAACCGGCAATTCAGGCATTTCCGCCCGAGGCGACTTAATGATGCCCTCCACCCGTTCGAACAGAGAGGTCGGAATATGCTCCTTAAACAGCACTTTTTCGGGAGGTTGTATCTTTTCGCCCATCAGGTACTGGTGAATGGATCGGGCCGCCCGCCTGCCGCCTCCGATGGCTTCCACCACCAGAGAAGCCCCGGTGGCCGAATCGCCGCCGGTAAAGATTCTGGGCATGCTGGTCTGAAGCGTAATCGGTTCATTGTCGATGGTGTTCCACCGGGTGATCTCGAGCCCCTCCAGGGATTTGTCCTTCAGCTTGAAAGAGACGTCCGGTCGCTGACCGATGGCGCTGATGATCATATCCGCTTCCAGCAGGGTCTCGGAGCCTTCCACCGGCACCGGTCGACGCCGGCCGGAGGCATCCGGTTCGCCGAGCTCCATCTTCAGGTATTCGATGTGGGCGGCGCGACCCTCCTCGCCCACCACCCGGGTGGGGGCTGCCAGGAACTGGAAGTTGACCCCTTCGTGCTCCGCGGCCACGATCTCCACCTCGTTGGCCGGCATCTCCGCTCGGGTCCGTCGATAGAGGATAGTGACCTCTTCGGCTCCCAGCCGGACCAGGGTTCGCACACAGTCGATGGCGGTGTTTCCGCCGCCGACTACCACCGCCTTCTTCCCGATGGGGATCTTTTCTCCGCCGGCGATTCGGGAAAGAAAGTTGATGCCGGTAAAGCACCCTTTCATATCCTCCCCTTCCACACCGAGGGTGTAATCGCTCCAGGCCCCGATGCCCATAAATACCGCATCGAACCCTTCGTTATTGAGGGTCTGCATATCGAATTCCCGACCGAAGCGGACCCCGGTTCGGGCTTCGATGCCGAGATCCAGAATGCCCTGGATTTCCCAGTCGAGCACCTTTTTGGGAAGGCGGTATTCAGGGATGCCGTAGCGGATCATCCCGCCCATCTTGGGCATGGCCTCAAAAATGGTGACATTATGGCCCACCCGCCGCAGAAAATAGGCGGCGCTCAGCCCGGCCGGCCCTCCGCCGATCACCGCCACCTTTTTGCCGGTGGCCGGGGCGCAGGGAATAGGCAGCCGCTTGCCGGAGTTCATTTCGTAATCGGCGGCAAACCGCTTGAGCTGATTGATGGAAACCGGTTCGTCCTCGATGCCGCGTCGGCAGTAATCCTCACAGGGATGCGGGCAGACACGGCCACAGGTCAGCAGCAGCGGGTTCCGTTCACGAATGGCATTCACCGCACCTTCATAATCGCCGGTGGCCACACAGTTGATATAGGTCGGAATATCGATTTCCGCCGGGCAGGTCTGCTGGCAAGGCGCCAAGGCATCGTCGAATTCATTAAGATGAAGCAGCCGCTCGGACATGGTCTTCACCGTCAGAATCGATTTTGGACAGGCCTTTTCACAGGCGCCGCATCCCACGCATTTGGCCTCGTCCACAATGGGGAAGTTGTCCGGCCCCATATGGATGGCGTCGAAATTACAGGAACGGATGCAGTCGCCCATGCCCAGGCATCCGACCATGCAGTCTCTCTTTCCGCCGTAAAGAGCGGTCAGGGCCGCGCAGGTCTGGACCCCCATATAATGGTATTTATCGGTGGCGCGAATACCGCCGTCGCAGGTATTTAGAGACCTCAAGGGTTCGGCGGTACCCGGGTCCATTCCCATCACTTCGGCAACACCGGCCGAGGATTCCGGCCCGGCGATGACGCAGACCGTCGGAGGGGCTTTCCCCTCCACCACCGCGACCGCCGCCGAAGCGCACCCGGCAAAGCCGCAACCGCCGCAGTTGGCGCCGGCCAGGTTTCGCTCGACCTCCGCGATGCGGGGGTCCTCCCATACATAAAATATCTTAGAAGCAATACTCAGCACCGATCCGCAGACCGCGCCGATACCCAACATAATCAGGATGGCTTCTGTCACGTTATTACCTCCTAGAAACGGTAAGAGTGAAAAAAAAGGGACAACCCGATTCGGGTTGTTCCACTTTTCTAAGACAATAAATCATTGGAATTTTTTAATGTTTTTTAGACCATTCCCCTGAAGGCGAAGAAGGTCAGCGACAGAACGCCGGCCGTCACCAGAGCGATGGAAGTATCCTGAAGGGGTTTCGGAACCCGCCCAAGAATAATCCGTTCCCGTACGCCTGCAAACAGAATCAGGGCCAGTCCGAATCCCACCGCGTAGCTGAAGGAGGCTACCAGGGCCTGCATGAAGGTGTATTCTTCATTAATGTTAATCAGGCAGGCCCCCATCACCGCACAGTTGGTGGTGATCAGGGGAAGAAAAATACCCAGCCCGGCATACAGCGCCGGAATCGATTTTTTCAGGAACATTTCAACAAACTGGACCAGAGAGGCGATTACCAGGATAAAAGCGATGGTCCGCAGGTACTCGAGCCCGAAGGTCACCAGGATATAGGTATTGACCATCCATGTGATCAATCCGGCCATGACCAGAACAAAGATGACCGCCATGGCCATCCCCACGGCCGTCTCCATTTTTTTAGAAGTTCCCATAAACGGGCACTGCCCCAGGTACTGGGCCAGAAGAATATTGTTGATCAGGATGCAGCTGATGGCAAGAACGATATAGTCGCCCATGTTTCCTCCTATTTACTTCCGATGAGATTCATGATGCAGAGCATGAGACCGAGGCAGATAAAGGCGCCGGGGGCCTCGATGGCAAAAGAGAACGGCTCAAAGGAAGCGGGCATGATGTCTTTGCCCAGCAGTGTGCCGTACCCGAGCAGCTCCCGCACACCGCCCAGAGCGCCCAGGGAGAGGGTGAACCCGGTGCCGATTCCGAGACCGTCCGCAGTGGAGCGGATCAGATTGTTCTTGGATGCGAACGCCTCGGACCGCCCCAGAACAATACAGTTCACCACGATCAGCGGAATGAAGATACCCAGGGTCAGAAACAGCGGATAGGCGTACGCCTGCATGACCAGCTCTACCACCGTCACGAAAGTGGCGATGACGATAATGAAACAAGCGATTCGAACCTTGGGCGGAATGACGTTTCTCAACAATGATACCAAAACATTGGAGCAGACCAGAACGAAGGTGGTGGCCAGCCCCATGCCGATGCCGCTTTCCACCGATTTGGTCACCGCCAACGTGGGGCATAGCCCGAGCACCAGGCGGAAGGGCGGAATTTCGTTCCAGAGACCTTTTGTAAATTCCTGAACAAGCGTTTTAGCCATGTGTATCCCCCTTATTTGGCGATGCTTTTCGCATTTTCGATGATTTCGGGCTTGAGCCGCTTGTAGATATCCGATGCCTTCTGGGCCGCGTTGGCCACCGCCCGAGAGGTGATGGTGGCGCCGCTGATGGAATTGACCTGTCCCCCGTCTTTGGTCACCGCAATGGTGTCCGTCAGCGAAAGACCTTCAAACTGACCGGAGAACTCGGGATCTTCCTTGGCCCGGGCGCCGAGGCCGGGGGTTTCCGCATGGGTAGTCACGCTCACGCCGATGATCTTGTCGGTCTCCGTGTCGATGCCGACCATCAGGCCGACATCTCCGCCGTATCCCTTGCCGTAAGTCTCCAGGGCCACCCCCTTGGGGTTGCCGTCGTAGACGCCCACGAAAAAGCTGCGTTCCTCGTCACCGTACTGAAGCTTGAATCGATCGGAAATGGGATCATTGCCGGCATCTTTAAAAATTTCCCGAATGGCCGGCCCCTTGACGAATGTCAACTGCTGCACCTCGATCTGCTCTTTGGTGTTGTCTCGTATAGCGGCCAGCAGTCCGCCCGAAAATGCGCTCAACACCGTCAACACCACAACCATTTTTATCATGTCGCCCATTTTACGTAACCTTTCCTAATGCTTTGGGTCTGATTTTATCCAACAGCGGGTTGATGAGATTGACCACCAGAATAGCGAAGATGACCCCTTCGGGATAGGCGCCGATATTACGGATCAGGACCGTCAATATGCCGGCGGCCGCGCCGTAGATCAGCATGGGAAGGAAGTTGACCGGCGAAGAGGAGTCCTCGGTTGCGAGAAAGAAAGCGCCCAGCAGGGTATACCCGGTCAACAGATGAAACAGGGGACCCGCATACCGGCCGGGATCGGCGGCCTGGAACAGCAGAGCGGTAAAACCCACCCCCGCCAGAAAGGAGATCGAGATCTCCCACCGGATAATGCCCCTGATGATCAGGTAGATCCCGCCGAGCAAAAGCCCCAAGCCGAAGGTGGCGCCGATGCCGCCCACCTGCCGCCCCATCAACAGGTCGGTCAGGTTATAAGAAGAGATGATTTGCTGGACGTTGAACAGGTCGGTGTGCATGCCGGCATGTTTGGCCAGGGCCAGCGGAAACATGGTAATGAAGCCAAGATCGTAATTTACGATGGCGGCGTCGAAATTGAGGTAATCCCACCAGGACACCCCGATAATAGCGTAGGCAAGAACCGCGGGGTTGAAAGGATTGCCGCCGATCCCGCCGTAGATCATTTTGCCGATCACGACCGCCAGGAAAGTCCCCGCCACGATCAGCCACCAAGGCGCCACCGGCGGCAACAGCATGGCGAACATCATTCCGATGACGGCCGCACTGCCGTCTCCGATGGTATCGGCGGTCTTGGAAACCCGGGTAAATCCAAGTTCCCACAGCATGGCCGACGAGACCGACAGGGCCACCACTCCCAAGGCGGGCAGGCCGTAGTAGTAGATGCTGAGGATCACCGCCGGCAACGCGGCCAGCAGAATGTTATAGCTTCGCTGGGCAATCCAACTGCCGTCATGCCAGAACGGCGCATGTGAAACAATGAATTTTTTCCTGTTGTACATTCTACGCCTCCTCTTCCTTGGCCGCTGCCGCTGTCTTTGTCTCTTCCTCAGTCGTTTCCTCGGTCTCGGGGGCCGGTTCTTCTAAAGTCTCCGGGGCCTCGGCTTCCTCTTCCAGACGAATCCGGTCCAGTTCATATTTGCCCAGTCGAATGTACTGAAAAACGGGAATTTTCGACGGGCAGACAAAGCTGCAGAGCCCGCATTCGATGCAGGAATGCAGATCATATTCATCCGCGGCGGTCTCGTATTGTCTCGCCTCCAGAAACCGAACCAGCATGTTGACCGGAACATCGGCGGGGCAGATGCGAACGCATTCGCCGCAATTGATGCAGGGGTAATCGGATACCAGCGGCACATCCGAACTGTCTTGAATCATGATGGACAAGGTGCGGGGGTCCACCGGATGGTCTTCGGCGTAGACCGTGGTTCCGCTCATGGGGCCGCCCACGATGATTCGGTCTCGATCGAAGAGGGTAATGTCGAGGGCCTGGAAAATATCGGAGAACGGGGTGCCGATTCGGGCCTCCACCACCGTCTTTGTCATATCCTTTTTGATCACTGTCAGGGTCTTGGTCACCGGCAGTATCTTTTTTTCCACCGCCTCGCCCACGGCGGCAATCGCCTCGGCATTAACAAAAAAGATGCCGAGCTCTTCGGGCCTTTTGTCGGCCGGCACGACCTGACCCATCACGTCCCGCATGATGAGCCTGGGGTTGGCCGACGGATACTCGTCCTCGATCACCCGAAGCTCCACGCCCGAAGCCCCGCCGATGGCGCCGGCTTCCTGGATGAGGCTCTGGGGCAGGGCCATCACCACCTTGTGCACCCCGGTGATCTTTTTGATGGCGCTGACGCCCTTGTTCATAGCGGATACCTTGGATTTGGTCACGAACTGATTGGTGATCGAGAGAAGGTCCTGTTCGATTCCGCAAATCACCAGGGTGTCTACGTGCCCGCCTTTGAGCATCTCCGGCGGCATCCCCCCGGGGATGGAGAGAAGGTAATCCCGCGCGGCGGCGATTCCGTCTTCCTCCAAAGCCTTCCGCAGGGCTTCATCGAATTCATCGGTCTGTTCCGGCTCGATGTTGATGGCGGTCAGGGCCTGGCCGTAATCACCGAGGAAGGAATCGAAGGAGCGAATGACGCCGGTCACCGACGAAATCACATAGGCGTCGCTGTCTTCATAGAGGGTTATCTTCTGGCCGGTCTTGACCCGGTCGCCCACGTTGAGTGTTCGTGGCGTTTTCCCCTCGAACGGTCGATTCAGGAAGAGGGTCACTTTCTCCGGAACCGCAATCCGCACGGGCTCGATATTCACATTGCTGACCGCGTCGTATTTAAACCGAGGCTGTTGCAGTCCAAAAAACGATCTTTTCATCATAGTCCAACCTTCTTATTCTGGGCGTTAAATGTGAAAGGGCAACCATAAGCCGGCAAGTGAAAGACCGCTTGCCTTACAGGATGTGGCATGTGGCGCACTCGACGGGACCGGCTCCGCTGTCCTCATGGCAACCGATGCACTGGGAATGAAAGGCATCGGTCTTGTTGGGAACTCCGGTCAGGTCGACTTCATCGGCGCCGTGGCATTCCAGGCAGGCTACCGGCAGTTCTCCTCCCTCGGGAAAGATGTGGCAGGCGTTGCAGGAAAGCATCTCTTCGGCAGCCTCGGGATGGTGGTGACAATCGGTGCAGGAAAACCCGTAATCATACGAGTGGATCTGATGATTAAAAAGAACGCCCCCAGCCGCGCCCCGGTACATGATCCGCAGGGGTTCCTCGGGAGCTTCGCCCGAAAGGGCGGTATAGCTCAGCATCCCCATGACCAGCAAAACAACCGCTATACCATAAGCCAGTTTCAATTCTTTGTTTGAACTCATCTCCCCCAAATCCTTTCAAGTTTGATTAAACCAAAGTGGGCGTAAATCAAATAAAATCGGGTATCGCCTAACACAGCGAGACAAAACTTTCAAGTTGTTTTTTTGCTTCACCCCGCCCTCAGCCCCGGGATGCCTCGACAGTGGCGGGTATAACAAAAACCCGCATTCCTATTGACGATGAACGGCATCTCGTGTATGATTTGCGGACACCGTATGAAGGTATCCATTTACCTTGAAAACAATAGAATACGCTCTTTACACCAAGCATGACCAGATATGCTTACTCAAGAAGCCTGTCGATAAAAGAAGTCTGTCAATAAGAGGATGAATCATATGCTCAATGCCAAACCCAAGCCGGATTCCCCGGATGCAAACGACACCCCCGGGGACGTCGGTGAAAAATTGGATGAAATTCTGGATAAATACGGCAAAAGCAAGGAGGCCGGAAAAACGGTAGCCGGTACCCGGCCGGCAGAATATCGACCGCCCACCCCTTCTTATTACGAGACCCGTGAGATCCAATCCAGCTCTTTCAATGCCCAGAACCTGCAGAACGTAGTCGATGAAATCAAGGTCATCGAAGACGGCATCAAAAACATCATCGCCTCCAGAACCAACAAGGTGGTCGAGGAGAAGATACCGGTCGAAAAACAGCGCCCCGTCCGATACAACATCGTGGACAAGGCTCTGGTCTCCCTGGGCTTCAAAGAACAGGAAATGGAGACCTTCACCGATTACGATATCGTTAAAAAAGAGGTTCCCCGCAAACCCGACGAGGTGATGATCACCGAATTCCGGGGGATGATCGACAAATACATCAACAGCCTCAAGGGGCTCAACGAGGGCCTTCGGGATACGGTTCTGGAGGTGGACAGCATCGTCAAAAACCTGACCGAGGTCAATGATGCCTTTACCGATCAGATTCACAGCGACCGCCGGGCCTACAACGACCAGGTCGGCCAAAGCCGGGAACTGGAAAACCAGTTGAAAGAATTAGTCCCGATTCATGAATCGATGTCCCTGGTGGACGACCGGTACGCCGAAGTCGAAAAGGTTCGGGATCACCTGGAGATGGCGCTTCGGGAAAGCCAGGGGATGGAGCTCAAATTCAAGACCAACATCGATATGGGGGTCAAATACCAGAACGCCCTCAAAAGCTATCGAAAACTCATTTACGATTTCAAAGAACGCGGAGACATCCACGTCAACATGGTGGACAAATTCGCCGCCGGCGCCGGTCATATGAAGGTGGCGGTGGAGAATGTCTCCCAGATCTGCGCCGGCGTCGCCCGGGTGACCCAGTCGATGATCATGATCGTCGAGTCCATCGAAGACGGCAACAAGGTCCTGGGCCGATACGCCTCCCTGGTCGGAGACCAGATGGCCAGCAGCCCCCAGTGGGAGATGGAATACAAGGCGCTTCAGGATGCCGAAGAGGTCTACCGTAAAAACGACCGATTGCGTCTGGAGCAGATCCAGGGGAACCGGGAGGAGATCGAAAAACTCATCAACAAGACGGATTAGAAGACCGAATCATCCCTTCGGCCGCATGTTCTTGATTTGCTTTTTCCCGGCTGCCCATGGAAAAGATCACCGTAGAAGATCTGGCCAACGCCATTCGCACTATCAATCCCAAGCGCTACACGGTGCAGCTGGAGCGGTATGTCAAAAGTGCGGCGGTTTTAGACCGGACCCTGGGCTCTGAAAACGGCGGGTGGCCTGAAAAACGGCGGCGGTCCCATGAAGCCTGTTATGAAGACATCCAGCGGGAAGCATCACGTATTCAGAAACAATCCACTCTGACGGTCAATCGGCTGATTCACTTCCGCTTCCCTGCCGATGATTTCCAAGGAGATATCCCCGAACGAAAGCGCCAAACAAAAATCTATTTTTCCAAAATCAAAAAGCAGCAGATGGAAGTGCTTTCCGCCATTACCGATGAGATCGACATCATCCAGAGCATGATCGATCATTCCAGAAAGATGCAGTCGGTTCTCATGACCCATTCGGAAACCCTGTTGAAAACCGCCGGTCTCATGTCGATCATTCGGGAGCGAATTGTCCGGCGCCCGACCACCTTATTGCGACTGGCGGGAAGAGATCGCAAGATTCAGCAGCTCAACGACACCTTTCAGCGGATCCAGGATTTTGAAAACACCCACGCCGAGGGGATACGCCGGGATGCCGAGGAGAACCCGGTTACCAGCGCCATGTCTTCCTATTACCGGCTCACTCAGGGGACCTACTCGGAAATCGAGCGCCGAAAGACGGTCATCGAACAATGCATCAAGGATCTGAAGCGGGGTGGAAAGCTGCTGCTCAAACTCGCATCCAAGGGATATTCCCCTATGATGAAACGAAGCCTGGATATGCTGGTCTATCAGCACGAAGATCGAACCCGTGATTTTCATCATCATATTCGAGAGAACCGAATTCTCCTCTATTCGGATTCCGAACACTGAGGAAAGCCCAAACGTATTTCAATTCCGCCGGATCGCTTTTGTAATCTCCCGAAAGAAAGATCAGTAAATTTCCATCAGCCCCGTGACTTCATCGGGTCTGATTTTTTGGTGCCATGACGATAGAGAACCGATACCCGAATCTGGAGCAGGAACTGGACCGGATCATTCAAGCCGAGTTGAACATCCGAATGTCCGGCGGCCCGAAAAAGCTCGATCTGCCCAGGGTCAACGACATCATTGAACAAAAAAACCGGCAGATCGTGGAAGCCCACCAAAGCGACCGAATCGACGGGATACTGTCGAGCCTTTTTTCGGTATACCTTCAGATGAAGAAGGGCGGTCGCCTCCACACCGTCCCGGAGGGGCTCAGCCAACGCCAATATGAGCAGTACCTGAACAAAAAAGAGCGTTTCGACACCCTGTTCACCGCCGCGGCCATGGCCGTCCACGACCCGCACCTGAGAGAGCTGGTCACCGAAAAACGAAAGCTTTTCGATTCCGAATTCATCAAAGCGATGGAACTGGTTCAGCTGATCGACGCCGTCGGCCATGTGAAAAAGGAAGCGGATATGTCGATCCAGGTCAACCCCGGTATCGAAGAGACGGCCATCACCTACCTTAAAGAACTGGCCCCGCTTCGCTCGGATCTGGGCGCCATCGAAGCCCGGGCATTGGAATTCAGAGACGAGCCCTATCTCTCGGAAGGCTACCGCCGGCTTCGCCAGACCGTCCACTCCGCCGGAAAATCGATCGCCCGAAAAGAAAAAAAAGCCGCGGAATTCTTGTTCGACCAAGCCGCAATCTTATTCCAGACCTATAAAACCACTCCTTCAGATCTGTCCCATATCCAGTCCTTTATGGAACTGAAAGAAGATCTGTTGCGCTACCTCAAGATCTTCGACAGCCTGGGGGATGAAGACCGGAAATACCGGATTCAGCGGTTTATCGCCGCCCTGGACGGAACCCTTCAAAATCTTCAGGCGGAAGTGGAAAGACAAAAGGCTGCTGAGGCCCGCATCTCCGAAAAACAGCAGCGGGAAGTCAATGATGCCTATGCCCGTTTTCAGGAGATGAAAGAGATGTTCGCCCGGGGGGAGCTGAGCGCCGACAGTCAGCAAAAAAACGCGGCCCGGAAATTGAAAAAATACCGGGATATTTTCACAGCCCACGGCCAGCGGATCATGGCCCGGGATGTGGAACGGTTCATGAATTCCACCGGCATCGGCAAACCGCCTCCTGCGGGGGCTGTTGCGGCATCCAAGGAACCGGAGGGGTTCGATTACCGGAAAGGTTTCCTGATGCTTCTTCCTGTCACCATCGCCTTGCTGTTTCTGCTGTTTGTACTGATTCTTCTTTAAACCGAACCGCGGCCGGCATCAACAGTCGCCTCCGCACAGGCTCCGCACAGGGTGCAGGTGTCGGTGAGCGAACACGGCGGTGAGGGTTTCCCCTTCAGGGCCCGTTCATATTCCCTTCGAAGAAACCCTTTGTCCACCCGGTGGTCGATAAAATCCCACGGAAAGATCTCATCGGCCGACCGCTCCCGGGAGACAAAGAAATCGGGATGGATAGGCGATTCCTTGAAGATGCGGGCCCAATTGCCCCCGTGAGCGTGAGCCGCCGTCAAAAGAGGGGCTACGCGACGGTCGCCCCGGGAGAGCAGGGCCTGAAGATAGGCGTGTTTGGGAACATCATGATGAAGTCGAAGATTGGCCACCCGCCGAAGTCCCTCCTTGATTTTCTTTTCCTTTTGCTTCAAAGTGAAGACCTCATCCATAGCGGCCCACTGAAACGGGGTCAGGGGTTTGGGCACGAAGGCATTGAGACTGACGGTGATCTCACCGATCCGTCCGCGGGTCCGGCTGGATTTGAGAAATCGATGTTTGATCCGTTTGCACAGGTCGATGATCCCGGTCACGTCCGTATCGGTCTCGGTGGGCAGCCCCACCATGAAATAGAGTTTGAGATTGGGAATGCCCTCCCCCACCAGTGTTTCTGCGGCAGACAGGATATCGGCCTCGGTGATCCCCTTGTTGATCACCCGCCGCATCCGTTCGGACCCGGCATCCGGAGCGATGGTGGCGGTTTTGACACCGCTGTGTTTTAGGGTGTCCAACAGCTCCGGAGAGATGGCGTCCGCCCGCAGGGAGCTGAAGGAGATACGGACCGCTTCCCCGAAATAGCGGGCGCATAAATCGCCGATGCCGGGAAAATCGGAAACCGCAGCCCCTACCAGACCGATTCGCGGAGCGGATTGGGCCCCCTCGGCCATGCACCCCGCCACCACCTCGGGGGTTCGAAAGCGGGGCGGGCGATAGATGTACCCGGCACTGCAGAATCGGCATCCGTGGCCGCATCCCCGGGCCACTTCGATAAGATAGGTCCGGTCAAAAGTGGTGTCCGGGGTCATCAGGACCGAGCAGGTGGGAGACTCGGAAAGATCCTTCAGATAAACCCGCCGGACCTGCTCCGGAACCTCCCGATTGGGCGCAAAAGAATGGATGGCGCCGTCCCCGCCGTATTCGACATCATAAAACCGGGGCACGTACACCCCCTCCACAGCCCGGGCCAGGGTCTCCAGCATGCGGGTTCGATCCGTCCCGGGGTCGAATCGATTGAAAAACGGGGCCAGAATCTCCTCGGCCTCACCGATCAGAAATCCATCGATGAAAGAGGCGATCGGTTCCGGGTTGAGAAAGCAGGCCACCCCGCCGGCCAGCGCCAGGGGATGAGACAAGTCCCTCTCTTCGGATATCAGGGGGATTCCCGACCGGTCCAGAATCGACAGGATATGCGGATAATCGCTTTCAAAAGACACGGAAAAGGCGATCACATCGAAGTCGGTCAGGGGGCGCCCGGATTCGACGGATACGGGTCTTGCATCGCCGGAAGGCCGACCCCGATCGGGTAGAAACACCCGTTCGCAGACCAGATGATCCATTTCATTGAGAAGATGATAGACGGTCTGAAAACCGAGATTGGACATGCCCACATGATAGGTATTGGGATATGCCAGGGCCACCCGAACCCGTCCGGCCCACGGCTTGCGAACCGCCCCCGTTTCCTCCCGGTCCCCCGGTTTGTACTTGTTCCGTTTTCCCGCCATACCCGTTACCCTGCCGTAAAACAAAAGACCAGGCCATGTGGAATCGGCCCGGTCTTTTCAATCATCGAATGTCTGAGGCTGTCTGAAAAACCTAATCCGCTTTTTTCCTCAGAAAGGTGGGGATCTCGAGATCCTCATTGTCCATATTCTTGCCTTCGTAATCCGGGTATTCCTCGGATTCGACATCTTCGCCCATGGCCCTTTTCTTGCGCATAAAGGCCGGCTCCTCATAATCCACGGCCGCGTTCCGGTCTTTGTGTTTCATATCCCGCATGGGTTTGCGGCCGTCGGCCTGTTTGTCCTCATCCGCTTGTCGATCCCGTCCGCCTTTGATGCTGCGGGGATCTCGGCGACGGTCCCGAAGGGTTCGGGAATCCCCGATGCCGGTGGCGATCACCGTCACCCGCATTTCATCCCCCAGGCTTTCGTCCACCACCGTGCCCCAGATGATGTCCGCATCCTCACCCACTTCGCTGTAGATCCGCTCGGAAGCCTCGGTCATCTCCTCCATGGTCAGATCGCTGGTGGCGGTGATGTTCATCAGCACCCCTCTGGCCCCGGCGATGGACAGATCTTCCAGAAGCGGATGGGAAATGGCTTTCTCTGCCGCCTCGATGGCGCGATTTTCTCCGCTGCCGATGCCGATGCCCATAATGGCCAGGCCCGCCTTTTCCATGGTGGTTTTGACATCCGCGAAATCGAGGTTCACCAGACCGGGCATAAGAATCAGGTCGGTGATCCCCTTGACCGAATGGAGCAATACCTCATCGGCCCGCCGAAACATATCGATCATGGTGGCGTTCTTGGACGCCAGCCCGCGCAGCCGGTCATTGGGGATGGTAATCACCGTGTCCGCCACATCCTTGATCACCTCCAGACCCTCCTCGGCCTGCCGAGCCCGTTTTCTACCTTCAAAGGAGAAGGGTTTGGTCACCACCGCCACCGTCAACGCCCCGAGTTCCTTGCAGATTTCGGCGATCACCGGCGCGGCGCCGGTGCCGGTGCCTCCGCCGAACCCGGCGGTAATAAAGACCATGTGACTGTCTTTCAGGGCGTTTCTTATGGTTTCGGCGTTTTCCAGAGCGGCATCTCTTCCGATCTGGGGGTTGGCCCCCGCGCCCAGCCCTTCGGTGAGTTTGTCCCCGATCTGGAGCCTCACCTGGGCCTTGGAAATCTCAAGCGCCTGAATGTCGGTATTGGCGACGATAAAATTGACCCCGCGAAGATCGGATGCGATCATATTGTTGATCGCGTTTCCTCCCGCGCCTCCGACTCCGATGACTTTTATCTTGGCAGAACTGTCTGTTGCATTGTTTTCCACATAGGTAAACATGGAACCCTCCTCCTTACATAGTAACGGCTGTTGTATTTCAGACCCGTCTGTTGTATGCCGGGGTCAAATAATATCCTGAAACCATCGTTTCATCCGGGTCACCAGGCGGTTGAAGATGTTGTTGTCCCGGACCTTGAACTTGGCCGAATTGCGGTTTTGCGCACCGAACAGGACCAACCCCACGCCGGTGGCGTACATGGGATTGTTGACCACATCCACCAGACCGCCGATATTGCCCGGCCGGCCCAGTCGGGCGGGCAGATCGAATATCGATTCCGCGACATCGGTCACGCCGTCCAGAAGAGAAGACCCGCCGGTCAACACCAATCCGGAATTGATGGTGTTTTCCATTCCGGCCCGGTAGATCTCACGATTCACGAGCGAAAATATTTCTTCCATTCGCGGTTCCAGAATTTCGGACAGTATCTGACGGGAAAGCTTGCGGGGTTTTCGCCCACCCATGCCCGGAACCTCGATGACGTCCTCCCCGCTGATGTTTCCGGGAAGGCAGGTCCCGTATTTCTTCTTGATCTTCTCCGCTTCGGCCAAAGGAGCGCGCAGTCCGATGGCGATATCGTTGGTGAGGTTGTTTCCGCCCAGGGCCAGAACAAAAGTATGCTTGATGTTTTTCCCTGCGAAAATGGCCAGATCGGTGGTGCCGCCGCCCAGATCCAGCAGCGCAGTCCCCAGCTCCTTTTCATCGTCGGTCAGGACCGCTTCGCTGGAGGCCAGGGATTCGAGGACGATGTCGTTGACATCCAGACCGGCTTTATTGGCGCATTTGATGATGTTGTGGGCGGAGGTGACGGCGCCGGTGACGATATGGATCTTGGCTTCCAGCCGAACCGCCGACATGCCCACCGGATTGAGAATGCCGGTCTGGTCGTCGACGATGAATTCCTGGGGCAGCACATGGATGACCTCCCGGTCCATCGGGATGGCCACCGCCCGGGCCGCATCCACCACCCGGTCCACATCCAGCGGCGTGATTTCGCCCGAGCCCTTGATGGCGATGATCCCCCGGCTGTTGAACCCCGTGATGTGCCCGCCGGCGATTCCGGCATAGACCGAGGTGATGTCGCACCCGGCCATGAGTTCGGCGTCTTCCACCGCTTTTTTGATCGACTGAACCGTGGATTCGATATTGACCACCACCCCTTTGCGGAGCCCGATGGAGGGATGCGACCCTATTCCGATGATATTGATGTCGTTGCCGGATACCTCGCCCACCACCGCGCAGATCTTGGTGGTGCCGATATCCAGACCGACGATTAACTCTCCCTGTCCCTGCACCTCAGATATCCTCCTTGTAATCCCTGGCGAGCGAATCGGTATGCATGGGGCTGACGACGATACGATCCAGGTTGTTCAGATCTATGGAGTCGATTTTCAGATGATGCTCCTCGCGATTCAGATGGCGAAACAACTGCTGTAGATGTAAATATTTTACAGGGTAGTTATGATAGCCCAGTCGAATCCGGCCGACCCCGACCGCCTCATTTTCAGGGGTCAGAATGAGGGTAATCCCCATATCCCGGTCCACCCGGATATCCTGGATCAGCCGATTGGGTAGAATGCTGTCCGGTGCAATGCCGGATTGTAGCACATTCATCACCGCTTTAAAAGGCAGCGTCTCCGAATCGGAAAGAACCGCGGACTCGGGCTCGGTTTCCGTTTCGAAGGATCGCCGGATGTTCCATTCGGTCAACAGCTTCCGCGTCATCTCTTCCAGATAGGCGCCGGCCCGCTGAAGCCCTTCCCGAATCATCCCTTCGGGTTTCCCCGCGATATCCACATCGGAATACCGCAGGCCGCTGACCACCGGCAGCATTCGGGTTTCGAGCGGATCCCATTCCTTAAAAATCCTGCCGTCCCCATTGGCCAGGTATTTTTGATCCAGTTCAAAAACGGCCAGCGCTTCCTGCTCCTTAATTCGAATCCGGATTTCCGGCGGAAACCCGATCCCCACCGTCGCCTCGGCAATCCAGGGATGGGAAAGCAGCCGCTTGCGAGCCTTGGACAGGTTCACGGAAAAGATGTTTACGCCCGGCCTCAGACCGGCCTTTTCTATAACCATGGGTTCGGAAAGCCGCACGGCCCCGGACACCACCACCCGTTCCGCTCGCAGGTAATCCCACTGGATCAGAAACAGAAACAGAAAAACCAGCCCCACGCTCATCCCCGCGGTCCAGATCAGGATGTGCAGTATCTGTCTGTTTTCTTTCTGTTGCAATATAGCGCCCCCGGTCTCCTAATTTAGAGAATATATCAAATAATACAGATTTCCGGTTTCAGGTCAACCCCGAATTTTCGGCGAACCGTATCCCGCACCGCCGCAGCCAGGGCCAGAATATCCGAACTGGTGGCGCTTTCCCGGTTGACGATAAAGTTGGCGTGCTTGGCCGAGACTTCCGCACCCCCGATCCGCATTCCCTTCAGACCGGCCCGATCGATCAAAGCGCCGGCCCCCGGCCCCTCGGGCGGATTCCGAAAAAAACAGCCGCCGCTGGGCAGTCCGATCGGCTGCTTTCGCCTTCGGTCGCAGAGCCGATCCCGGGCTTCCTTTCTCAGCATTCGGGCATCCCGCCCCCCCTTTTGCAGCTGAAAGGCGCCGGCGAGCAGAATCGCCTTTTCCCCGGCAGCGGAAGACTCCCAGGAAAAGGATCGATAACCGAATCGGAAATCTTCTCGGGCAATCTCACGAACCGCGCCCGCCGCATCCATCACGGTTGCGGAGACCAGCACATCGGCCATGGAACCGTCCTGAGTCCCGGCATTCATCATCATGCCGCCGCCGACGGTGCCGGGGATGCCCAGGGCAAAAGCCATCCCCTCCAGCCCGTTTCGCGCGGCAAACTGGCAGAATACCTTCAGCCGAACCCCGGCCAGGGCACGAAGCGTTACAGTAGCCGAAGCCGCATCCTCCGCCGCATACTCGATCTTCCGGAAATGTCTCAGGTTGATCACCACCCCCGCGATCCCGCGGTCCGGAGCCAGCAGGTTGGTGCCGTCTCCGATGATTCGATACGGGATTCCGGCTTTTCCGGCCCACTGAACGAAATCGGCCAGATGAGCCGCCGAGGGCGGCGTGAAAAACGCCTCGGCCGGCCCGCCCACTCGAAAGGAGGTGTGCCGGGCCATGGGTTCATTCCATCGGATATGGTCTCCCATGTGGGTGTCGAGCCAGCCCCTGGCCGCTTTGTTCAGTTTGGAATAAGAAACCACGGCTGTTTCCAATCGGGCCAGATTAATCCGAATCCTTTCGGAATGCTGTGATATTTTTGGCCCATGCCCTTTCGAATCGCTTTAAAATCCAATATTTTCCAAACACCGGTTATCGAATGGATTCCAGCTCCGACAGGAGCCTTTCTCCCAACCGGTAGATATCCCCGGCGCCCAAGGTCAGCAGAAGGTCGCCCGGTTGAAGCATTTTCTTCAAATGGTCGACGGCCGATCGGGTATCTTCCAAATAGATCACATCCTTGTGCCCGTGGAGTCGAATTCCCTCAAACAAGGCTCGACCGCTCGCCCCCTCGATTGCGGCTTCACCCGCGGAATAGATCGGCAGCACCACCAGCACATCCGACTGGTAAAAGGCTCGGGTGAATTCATTGAACAGGGCGTGGGTGCGGGTGTATCGATGGGGTTGAAACACCGCCACGAGGCGCCTGTCCGGCCAACTCTCCCGAGCGGTCTGAAGGGTGGTTTTGATCTCGGTAGGGTGATGACCGTAATCATCCACCACCAGGATTCGGCTCACCTCTCCCTTGATTTCCAGGCGGCGCTGAACCCCTTCGATCGATTCCAAGGCATGCTTGATGCTGTCGAAGGGAATGTCCAGCTCGATACCGACGGCGATGCTGGCCATGGCATTGAGCACATTGTGTCGGCCGGGAAGGTTCAGCAGAATTCGACCGAGGGACCGTCCCTCATGGTAGACCGTAAACCGACTCTTCAGCCCTTCGAAAGCAAGTTCTCTTGCCTGAAAATCGGCCTGGGATGAGGTTCCGTAGGTGGCGAACCGCTTTCGAATTCGGGGGATCAGATCCTGGACCGCCTCGTTGTCCAGGCACAAGACCGCCAGCCCGTAAAAGGGGATCCGTTCGATGAAATCGAGAAACACCGACTTGATCTCATCCAGGTCCTTATAGTAATCGAGATGCTCCCGGTCGATATTGGTGACCACGGCGATGGTGGGCGACATCTTCAGGAAAGAGCCGTCGCTCTCATCGGCTTCGGCCACAATGAATTCTCCCTTACCGAGCACCGCATTGGAGCCGATGCTTTTGAGCTTGCCCCCGATCACCACGGTGGGATCGAGTCCGCCCCCGGCCAGAACCGCGGATACGATGGAGGTGGTGGTGGTTTTGCCGTGGGCTCCGGCCACCGCCACACTGTACTTGAGCCGCATCAATTCGGCCAGCATCTCCGCCCGGCGGATCACCGGAATCGACTCCCGGCGAGCGGCCGACACCTCCGGATTGTCCTGAGGCACCGCCGAGGAGATGACCACCACGTCGGCCCCGACGATCTGGTCTTCGGCATGGCCTTCGTAGACCCGTCCGCCGAACCGTTCCAGCCGCTGCGTAATGTCGGACAGTTTTTTGTCGGAACCCGACACCTTATACCCCAGATTCAGCAGCAGTTCGGCTATGCCGCTCATACCGATGCCGCCGATGCCCACGAAATGGATATGATACCGCTTCAGATACATAACTGAATTCTCAATCCTCTTCGGACGTATCCGCCCTTTTCGATTCTCGGTTCATTACAAGCCGACGGCATTCGTCCACAATCCGCTCCGCGGCATCGGGTCTGCCGAAATTCCGGGCCCGGGCGGCCATGGTCGACAGCGCCTCGGGACGCGTCTGGAAAAACCGGATTCTCTCCGCCAGTTTTTCACCGGTCAATTCCTTTTCCGGAATCAATTCGGCCGCCCCCGCATCCGCCAGGACCCGGGCATTGACCATCTGGTGATCGTCGGCTGCATAGGGAAAGGGGATGAAAACGGCGGCCTTTCCGACGGCGGTGATCTCGGCAATCGTGGTGGCTCCGGCCCTGCAGACCAGCAGATCGGCCTCTCGGTATCGCCGGCTCATGTCGTGAAAAAAAGCCTCCACCGTTGCGGAAATCCCCAGGCGCCGGTAGGCCGTTTCCACCTCCGACCGGTCATTCGGACCGGTTTGGTGCGTGATTCCGATCGATTCCGTCTGCCCGAGACGGGCCGCGGCATCCGTCATGGCGCGGTTGACGGCATGAGCACCCTGGCTTCCCCCGATGATCAATATTCGAAATGGCGGTTTCACCGACGAGCCGGTCTCGGTGTTCTCCATCCCTTCCACATTCGTGAAAAAGGCTTTGCGAATCGGATTCCCGGTCAATCGCACTTTTCCCCGATACCTTTTGCCGGACAGCGGTCCCGCTTTCAGGGGAAACGATACACAGATCCGGTCGGCAAATCGAGACAGGATGCGATTGGTAATGCCCGGAATCGAGTTCTGTTCGTGAAGCACCGTCTTGATCCCCAGAAGCGCGGCGGCCGCCAGAACCGGACCCGAGGAATACCCGCCCACCCCGAGCACCAGATCCGGCTTGAATTTTCGAAGGATGCCCATCGATTCCCACACACCGACCGGAATTTTCAGACCGGCCCGCAATTGCCGCCGCCGTCCGATTCCCTTGATCCCCTCAACGGTGATTCGCCGGTGCGGCCATCCCGACCGGTTCAGGGTCTCGACTTCAAAGGGACGTCCGGCATTCACGAACAGCACCCGGTTGCGCGGATCGGAATCACAGAAGGCTTCCGCCACGGCGATTCCCGGAAAAAGATGCCCGCCGGTGCCGCCGCCGGCCACCAGCAGCTTCAGAGGCCGATGGGTCGGACTCCCCCCTGCGGTTCGGACCGGAAGCGGACTCATGGAGATTCCTGCCGGGTCTGAGAAGCGCCGATATTCATCAACAGACCGATAAAGGCCATGTTCATGATCAGAGAGGTGCCGCCGTAGCTGATAAAAGGGAGCGTCAACCCTTTGGTCGGCAACAGCGCCAGAGCCACTCCCATATTGACGCAGGCCTGCAGACCGACGCAAACGGTCAGGCCCACCGCAAGAAAACTTGAAAAGGTATCCTCGGCGCTGCGGGCGATCTTGACGCCGTTCCAAAGTATATAGGCGAAGCAGACCACCACCAGCAGGATCCCCATCAGGCCCAGTTCCTCTCCGATCACCGAAAAAATAAAATCGGTATGAGGTTCGGGCAGATAGAACAGTTTCTGATACCCTTTGCCCAAACCGACGCCCCAGATGCCGCCCGTTCCGAAGGCCATCAGAGAATGAACCGTCTGATACCCTTCATCATGGGCATACCGCCAGGGATTGATAAAGCTGATGATCCGCCGCATGCGGTAGGAAGATCCGATCAGAAAGAGATACACCACCGGCAGCGAACTTAGAAACGAAAGGAGAAGATATTTCAGGCGAACGCCGCCCACGAACATCAGAATCCAGGTGATGGCGAAAAGGATGACCACGGTGCCGAAATCGGGCTGGAGCATGATCAAAAAGGTAAACACCAGCAGAATCATCACATGGGGCACAAATCCCACTGAAAAGGTCTCCAGTTTATAATCTTTCTTGCTCATGGAATAGGCCAGGTAGACCACCATGGCCAACCGGGCAAATTCGGCCGGTTGAAAGGAGATCGTCCCCAACCGAAGCCACCGGGTGGCCCCGCCGGCCTTGATTCCGAAACCGGGCAGAAGAACCATGACCAGACTGACGAAGGACAACCCCAGGATCGGGTAGGCCAGGGCCCGCAAAAATCGAATCGGAAAATACCGGCACATCAGCAGAACCGCAAACCCCGGAAAAACATACAGGGCCTGTCGGCGCAGAAAAAACTGGTCGGAGCCGTGATCTTTCAAAGCCACGGCGGAACTGGCGCTGTAGACCATGACGATTCCGATTCCCACCAGAAAGAGCATGGGAAACAGGAGCCGCAGATCATACGGCGGCGGCATATGAAATCCGCTTCGAAAACTGCCCCTATACCCCGGCAGATAAGGCCGCATGTTCCTCCTTTTTTTTCAGTGCTTGAACCGCCCGGCAGAAGCATTCCCCCCGATGGCTGTAGCTGGTGAACATATCAAAACTCGATCCGGAAGGCGAAAGCAGCACCACGTCGCCGGGTTCGGCTGCTTCGGCGGCGGACCGCACCGCATCCTCCATGGAGGCGACGATCTCCGCCCCGCGGGCGCAGACCGGACCCAGTTCCGATTTTATCGCCTCCCGGGTTTCGCCCATGGCGATCAATTGTTTTACGCCGCGCCCGATGGGATGTTTGAGAGGGCCATATCCGCCTCCCTTTCCCCTGCCGCCCATGATCAGAATCACCGGCTCTTGAAAGGTTTCCAGCGCCCGGACCACCGCGTCCACATTGGTTCCCTTGGAATCATCATAATACCGGACCCCGTTCACCGTTTCCACATAGGCGAGCCGATGCGGCAACCCCCGGAATCGGACCAGGGCGGTTCGAATGCCGGCCGGCGTCCCTCCGGCAGCCAAGGCCGCCAAGGCGGCGGCGGCAATATTCTCCCGGTTGTGAGCACCTTCGAGGGGCGTCTTGAAGAGATCCAGGGAGAACCCGTTTCCGCCGGCCTGAATGTCCAGACGGCCTCCCTTCTCAACGGCGCCCGGGGGGTGTCCATCCGGTCTGTTGAAAAACCATTTCCGGCTTTTGATCCGGTCGGCGGCGGCAAGGACCCGGGAATCGGACCCGTTGAGAATGGCGGTGTCCTCCGCCGTCTGATTTTCGAAAATACGCCCCTTGCTGTGAACATAGGCAGCGAAATCCGGGTACCGATCCATATGATCTTCGGTGATGTTGAGCAACACCGCCGCAGACGGTCGGAAAGAGACGATGGTATCCAGTTGAAAACTGCTCACCTCCACCACCACCCGGTCGGCCGGTTTTTGTTCTGCAACATAATCGATCAGCGGGGTGCCGATATTGCCCCCCACAAACACCTCGAATCCGGACTGCTTCAGCATTTCGCCCAGAAGGGTCGTGGTGGTGGTTTTGCCGTTAGTGCCGGTGACAGCCAGAATAGGCGCCTTCACAAACCGGGAGGCCAGTTCGATTTCGCCGATCACCGGAATGCTCCGCTCACGGGCGGTTTGAAGGAAACCGAGGGTGTGGGGGACGCCGGGGCTCACCACCACGAGATCCGCTTGGGCGAACAGATCCGGCGGATGATCGCCCCACACCGGTCGTGCGCCCAGGGCACGGGCCTCATCCACCCACTCGCCCGTCATTGGCGATCACAAAAGCCCCTTGACCGCAGAGGAATCGCACACAGGACAGGCCGGTCCGTCCCATGCCGACCACCGCCACTTGTTTACCGGAAAGATTCATTCCCGCAGGGTTCACCTGTTTCATTCAGCTTCAAAAATGAGATGGATACGGCATCGGGTCATTCGGCTACCTCAATTTCAGGGTGCTGAGAGATACCAGGGCCAAGGCGATGGAGATGATCCAGAACCGGACGATGACTTTGGGTTCCGGCCATCCCTTGAGTTCGAAGTGATGGTGGAGCGGAGCCATTCTGAAAATCCGGCGACCGTTGGTCATCTTGAAAAATCCCACCTGAAAAATCACCGAGAGGGCTTCGATGACGAACAACCCCCCCACCAGAAGCAGCATAATCTCCTGTTTGGTGATCACCGCCACCGTTCCGATGGCGGCACCCAGCGCCAGAGACCCCACATCCCCCATGAAGACCTGGGCCGGATAGGCGTTGAACCAGAGAAATCCGAGCCCCGAGCCCACCAAAACGCCGCAGAAAATGCTGATCTCGCCGCTGCCTGGAACAAAATTGATCTGAAGGTATTCGGCAATTCGGATATGCCCCGTCACATAGGCAAAGATCATATACGTAACCGCCGCCACGATGACCGGCCCGATGGCCAGGCCGTCCAGGCCGTCGGTCAAATTGACCGCATTGGAGGTCCCCACGATGACCAGAGCTGCAAACAGGATATAACCCAAACCCAGGTCCGGGTAAATCCGTTTGAAAAAAGGAATGGTCAAATGGGTGTCGAACCCCGGCGAAAGATAGAACAATAGCCCTATCACCAGTGCCAGACCGGTCTGCATCAGGAGTTTATCCCGGGCGCTCAACCCCTTGCTTCGCTTTTTCACCTGCATCAGATAGTCGTCGTAAAACCCGATGGCCCCGTATCCGACCAGCACCAGCAGAACGATCCAGACATAGAGATTGGTAAGATCCATCCAGAGAAAGATGGATGCCACCGCGGAAAAAATGATCAGGGCGCCCCCCATGGTGGGGGTGCCGTTCTTCTTAAAATGACTCTGGGGACCGGTGTCCCGCACATATTGCCCCACCTGCATTCGGCTCAACTTGCGAATCACCCAGGGACCCAGAACAAAACAGATCAGAAAGGCGGTCAAACTGGCATAAATGGTCCGGAAGGTGATATACCGGAAAACATTGAATACCGTAAACGTCGTATGGAGCGGATAGAGAAGATGATATAGCATATCGCAGTGAGTTCAGGCGTCTTCCGATTGATCAGCCCAGTCTTTGATTGCATTGAGGATTTTTTCCATGGCCATGCCCCGGGAGCCCTTGACCAGAACCCAGTCTTCCGGCTGCAGGACGGCTTTCAGGGCGGCGGTGATCTCCTCCCGGGAACCGAGAAAGACCTGGGCGGAGGCCATTCCCCCTTCCAGGGCGCCCTCTCGAATCGATTCGGCAAAGCTTCCGAAAGCCATCAGCATGGTTGCCGCCGATTGAGCAGCCTCCGTTCCCACCTCGCGGTGCAGGGCCGCGGCCTCATCGCCCAGTTCCAGCATATCCCCCAGGACCAGAAAACCGCGTCGCTTTCCCTTGAGAAATCCGAAAGACCGGATGGCGCCTTTCATGGAGGCGGGATTGGCGTTGTAGGTGTCATCGATCAAGCGGATGGATCGGCGGGTGTTCAGCAGGTTCATGCGCCCGGGAACCGGCGCGAAGCCTTCGAGGCCGTCTCGAATTTCCGACGGTTTCAGACCCGATTCATATCCGACGGCAGCCGCCGCAAGGGCGTTGGAGACCATGAAACGGCCGGGAACGGGAAGCCGGACCAGCCGTTCTTCACCTGGAAATTTCAGTACAAAGGAGATTCCGGTTTTCGATTCTTCAATCGATTCGGCTCGAAGGGTACATTCGGAGGCGGTTCCGAAGAGCACCAGCCGGCCGGGCCACCTTCGGGCCAGTTCCCGGCATCGGGAATCATCTCCATTGAGCACTGCGGTTCCCCGGTCGGGCATCTCCTCCAGAAGTTCCCCCTTGGCGTTCATCACCCCCTCCAATGATCCGACCCCGTGAAGATGGGCCGGCGCGATGTTGGTGATGACCCCGAGGTCCGGTTCGCAGATCCGGGTCAATTTGCGGATTTCACCGGCATGATTCATCCCCAGTTCCAACACCGCCGTCCGGTGCTCGGGGGTCAGGCGAAACAGGGTCAGGGGAAGCCCGAACTGGTTGTTGAGATTTCCCCGGGTGGCCAGGGTGACGAACCGCCTTTCCAATACCGAGGCGGCCATGGCCCGGGTGGTGGTTTTTCCGTTGGAACCGGTAATGGCGGCAATCCGGCATCCGATCCGCCGGCGGTGGAATCGGGCCAGATCCCCCAAAGCATCGGTGGTATCGGTCACCGCCACGCAGGCGATTCCCTGTTCGGTCCATTTTCGAATGGAAAGAACACCGGTTTTATCCCGTTCCACCACGATTCCAGAAGCTCCCCGGACGACGGCCTGGTCGATATAGTCGTGGCCGTCGAGGCGCTCCCCTCGGACCGCAAAAAACAGGGCGTCCGCCGGCAATGTGCGGGAATCGATGGAGATGGCGGAAAAGCGGTGTTCCGGATTTCCCCCCAGCCATTCTCCCCCGGTGGCCGAGAGAAGGTCCGACGCCCGCCAGGCCGTTTTCTTCATAAAACCTCCAGGGCGCGCTTGGCTTCTTCCCGGTCGTCGAAATGGAGGGTTCGGCCCCCCACCTCCTGGTAAGTTTCATGTCCTTTGCCCGCGAGCAGAACGATGTCCCCGGCTCGGGAAGCCGAGATGCCGATGGAGATGGCGCGCCGTCGATCCGGCTCCACCAAGAACCCTTTGTTTTCAAACCCGTCGGCCACATCGACCGGGTCATAGCATCGGGGAGAGCTTTTTCGAATTCCGGGGATGATCGCCTCCACAATCGACAGCGGCGGTTCGGTCCGCGGGTTGTCCGAGGTGACCACCGCCAGATCCGCGAGGCGGCCCACCACCTCGCCCATTCGAGGCCGCTTGTCCCGGTCCCGATCTCCCCCGCATCCGAAGATGCAGATAATCCGGTGACCGCCGAGGTCTTTTAAAGCGGTCAGCACATTCTCCAAAGCGGCGGGGGTGTGGGCGTAATCCACGAAAACAAACCGGCCGAAGCCGTTTTCCACCGGCTCCAGGCGCCCGGGAACGCACCGCAGGGATTCAATTCCCGATTGGATCACGGACGGAGGCAATCCCAGCGCGCTTCCCACACCCGCCGCACAGAGGATATTTTCCAGATTATGGGCCCCGATCAGGTTGGAGGACAGATCGAACCCGTCCTCGGGGGTGAGAATACGCCCGGCAAGCCCGGTCAGGTCATACCGGACTCCGTCGGGTCGAACGTCGCAATCGGGTTCCTGCCCGACCCGGATGCAGGGAGTAGAAAGCGTCTCGGCCAGAACCCTCCCCCTGGAATCCTGGAAGTTGATCACCGCCGCGGCGCGATCTTTTTTGGGCCCCGATACCAGGTGACGGGTAAACAGGCTTTTTTTGCAGGCCCAGTACCGTTCCATGTCGCCGTGATAATCGAGGTGGTCCTGGCTGATGTTGGTAAAGACCCCCAGATCCAGCCAGCAGCTTTGGATGCGGTCCAGATCGATGGCATGGGAAGAGGCCTCCATCACCGCATGGGTGACGCCGTGATCTCTCATTTCGGCCAGAATCCGCTGCAGATCGAGGGATTCCGGAGTGGTCACCGGATTCGGAAAGCTTTTTCCGGCGTAATGGTAGTCGATGGTGCCGATCACGCCGACCTGAAATCCGGCGGCGGCAAGGATATGCTCGATCAGCAGGCTGGTGGTGGTTTTGCCGTTGGTGCCGGTGACCGCCAGAATAGGCGCCTTCACAAACCGGGAGGCCAGTTCGATTTCGCCGATCACCGGAATGCTCCGCTCACGGGCGGT